>CAYGNA010000052.1:0-15362 GCA_964351065.1 uncultured Pseudomonadales bacterium | reverse complement strand
GGACTCTACTTCCTCGTCCTTTCCCGCCTGTCACCCTTCCGCTATTTGGGCCACAGCATTGCACTGCTGCGTGGCAAGTATGACGAAGAATCAGGACCCGGCGACATCACCCACTTCCAGGCCCTGTCGAGCGCCCTGGCAGGCACCATTGGGATGGGTAACATCGCAGGCGTTGCCGTTGCCATTTCAGTAGGCGGTCCGGGAGCAGTGTTCTGGATGTGGATGACAGCGATTGTTGGTATTGCGACAAAGTTTTTCACCTGCACCCTGGCCGTCATGTATCGCGGTAAGGACAGTGCTGGTCATGTTCAGGGCGGCCCCATGTATGTCATTACCGAGGGCCTGGGCAAACGCTGGCGCCCCCTTGCGGTGTTCTTCTGTGTTGCTGGCACTATTGGCTGTCTGCCACTTTTCCAGACCAACCAGTTGGTACAAACCATCCGTGAGGTTGTGTTTATCAACCGGGGTTGGCTTGATCCTGCCAAGGCCTTTGAATTTAACCTTGTAGCGGGTCTGGTGCTTGCGGTCATTGTTGGCGCCGTCATCTTTGGTGGACTGCATCGCATTGCAGCCGTGGCATCAAAACTCGTGCCAGCCATGGCGCTGCTCTATGTGAGCACGGCGGTGTTTGTGCTGGTTACCAACGCGCCCGAATTGCCTGGCTATCTCTGGCTCATCGTCACTGACGCATTTACTGGCCTCGCGGTAGCCGGTGGCGCTATCGGAACAGTGATTGCGACAGGCGTACGCAGGGGCGTTTTCTCCAACGAGGCTGGTATCGGCACCGAGGCCATGGCACATGGGGCCGCGCGCACCAACGAACCCGTCAGGGAAGGCCTGGTTGCCATGATGGGGCCTGTGATTGACACACTCGTGATCTGTACCGCAACAGCGCTGATTATAATGATGTCTGGTGCCTGGCAGTCTGGGGACACCAACGGCGTTACGCTGACAGCAACGGCTTTTGAGAGCGCACTACCCGGCGTTGGTATCTATATCCTGATTACGTGTATCTTTTTCTTTAGCGTCAGCACCATATTCAGCTACAGCTACTACGGCAGCAAGTGCCTTGGTTTTCTGATTGGCGCAGAGCGACAGCACTACTACAACTATGTCATTGTCATCATGACGGTTGTTGCATCCATGCTGTCACTCGACGCGATGATTGGACTGATCGATGGGGCTTTTGCCATGATGGCAATACCCACCACAGTTTCAGCGGTACTGCTCGCGCCGCGCGTGATGGCTGCTGCACGGGATTATTTTGCAAGGCTGGAAGCCGAGGCTGCGCTCAAAGAGTAACGAGGATTAATCAGAAGAGGCTGGCTTCTGTACCGGCTGCCATATACATGCCAAGTTCTTCACACCGCGCCAGGTCACCCGGCGTTATGTCACCCTTCACGATCAACGGTGGCTGTACCTCTTTAAACGGGAAACCGCGCACAATCCGCTGCACGCTGGTGACAGCACCCTGCCCATCATTCCCCGCGCTGACAAAAAGCGCATAGGGCAAACCCTCGACTTTTCCCTCTGCCGGGTAATAGGTGCGATCAAAAAAATCCTTGAGGGCACCTGACATATAACCAAAGTTCTCCGGTGTGCCAAAGATGACGGCATCTGCCCAGAGTAAATCGTCGACACCCGCCTCGCGCGCCAGCTTGAAGCGTTTATCTATTGCAATGTCAGGATGAGAGGCCCCTTGCAGCACTGCGTGGGCCATGGTTGCAGTACTACCGTTTTTACTGTGGTAGACAATCAACAGATGTTTCATGAACCAGTGCTGTCGGTTGCCTCGTTCTGCAATATCAGCAGGTTACGGGAGGCAAAACGGTACTCGGGCACCGCGAGATTGGTAGGTGCTGCTGCCCCCTCAAGCACCCGTCCCGCGAAGTCATAGTCCGATTGGTGACAGGGACAGATAAATCCTTTTTGTATATCGGGCACAACCTCGCAGCCAAGGTGCGTGCAGTTGTTGAATGCAACAAAGATTTCCTGGTTCCTCGACCGCCACGGATTCGCGGCAAAAGCCGGTTGTTCCGATGCGCTTGATGCAGGATCTTTGAGTGGCGCCGGCGCCTCTTCCAGGCGGGTGATCATTAAAGGAGTGCGCCGTTGGACAAACACCCGACGGCCAAGCCAGTCCACCACTTTCGACTCTCCAGGCGCAAGGTCATCAAGTGGTACCTCCAGCGACAGGTCCTGATCAAAACTTGGCAGCCATGCTTTGACAAACGGGTAAAAAAAGAAAAGCGCGCCGGTGCCGGCAAAACCCTGCACGATACGCATGAGCACCATTCGACGATTCATACGCCCGCGCCTTCAATGCCGTGCTCACTGAGAATCTGCCGGATTAACTCTGCCCATATACCCTCGGGCTGCCACAGCCGTAACAGGTCAGTCCTTGCGGTTTCAATATCGATGAGTTTTTCAGTCACCCGATAGAGGTACATGAAGGCGGACACGCGATAATTCAAAGCACAATGTACGAATACCTTGCGCTCCCGGTTTGCCCGCAAAATGGCAGCAAACGATTCAAAGTCTTCAACTGTAGGATGTTCAAAGTCCACCGGGATGTTGACGTAGGTAAGTCCCTGCGCTGCAACAACGCCGCCCTCGTCTGGAATCGCCAGTGAGTAGGAAGGCAGAGCAAGGTTGATTACCATCACATAACCCGCACGCGCGATCTCGTCGATCTGCTCCGCGGTTGGCATGCCAGCCGTGCCAAGCAGGGGCGACAACGCAACAAAATTTTTGATATCACTCAACATCACTTTTCATCTTATATACAGTTCCAGTTCAATCAGGTGACTGATGCCCGGCACACTTTCGTCAAAACGCCTGGCCCTATCCATGACCAGTGCGCGACAGCCCAGGGACCTGGCAGCTTCATAGTCAGACTCGAGGTCCGCTGCAACGTACAACACTTCACTGGCGCTGATACCAAGCCTGCTGGTCTCCTGCCACAGAACATCCGACAGCGGCCCTTGTCGAACGTGCGCGGTAGCGTTTGCCCTGACTCCGGCAAGTTGCTGCACCTTCGCATAATCAACCGGCCAGTCGAGCACCACCGTGACCGGAACCCGTCTATCAACCATCCACCCCAGGGCAAGCGGCACATCGGGATACAACGCCCAGGCTTCAACCTGCGCAAGCGCCCGCTCACTGCGAGCGACAATGCCCAATATCTTCGCTTCTGGCACACCCTGCTGCGCCAGAAGCGGTGCCAGATAACTGTCCCAGGGCCGCTGACTGGCATACCACCCCTGTGCTACCGCCACCAGGTCCAAGTCCGGGCAACCGGCGAGCGTCCGGAAGTATTCAACCAGTGACGGCACCACCCGCGCGATCACACCCTCGAATTTGACGACAACCAGTTCAATCATGCGTCTGTCATGCACCGTCGCCCAATCGATACACACGGGTTGCCGTATCGTGGAAAAGTTGCGCACGATCGCCTGCGGCCAGGCCCTGCGTCATCTTCTTGAACGCATTAAACACAATGTTGTACGAACACGATTCCTTGTCGACCGGAAAATTGCTTTCGAACATGCATCGATTTGCACCAAATGTGCTGATACAGAAGTCGTAGTAGTGCGCTGTGCGATCCACCAGTTCATCAGATGTTGGCGGCAGTTCGCGCTGGTGCCAGCCGAATCCGTTCACCTTCATGTTGATTCCGCCGAGTTTAAAACTGACGTTGGGACAATGTTCCAGCGCCGCAATACTGTCGCACCATGCCTTGAATACCTCATCAGCCTTGCCGGTATAGGGGCCAATACCGAGCGGGCCGCCGAAGTGGTCAAGAATGATACTGGCGTCCGAAAAAGTCCTCGCGAGTTCGACAAACTCGGGGATCTGGTGGTGGTAAAACCAGGCATCAAATGACAGCCCCATGTCGACCAGCACAGCGAAACCCTCCTGAAAGCGCTCACTTAGCATCAGATGTTCCGTCGGGTTTGAATGGGAATTGCGGATGTCATCGCTCTCATGCCAGCCAGCGGCGTGCCTGATACCCCTGAACCGATTGGGGCTGGCGGCAACGTGCGCTTCAAGCACTGCCCGCACAGCATTGCCGAGCGTCAGGTCGGCATGGCTCACAATGCCATCGGCAACCCGACACTCGCCATAATTGCCACTTGCACTCATGGCGGCGATACCCTGCACAAACTCAGTTTCCCCCACCGCACGCAGCGCCGCAGGGCCATCCGCCCGATACATGGAAGCACATTCAACAAACACGGTGCGCACCACATTGTGACCACTCATCGTGTCATCAAGAATCTCATCCAGCAGGTACCGGCTGCCCGGGTGGTCCCAAAGATGATGATGCGGGTCGCAAATGGGCAAGTCAGGTTCAAGTGTTGTTTCGCTGACCTGCGCGAGCCAGGTGTTCCTGTCCATAAGGGCCTCCGCCGTGGCCATGTTGAGTCAGGCATGATAGCTTTGCCTCCTTCTTAACTAAAGCACCAGATATGAGCTATAGAGCCCTTGCGATTGACCTGGACGGTACCCTGTTGATTGGTGAAGACCTGCCGCCCGCCAACCGCGTGGCAGTTGCTGAAGCTGCCGCGGCTGGCCTCGAGATATTTATCGCAACCGCCAGATGGCGCCAGATGGCTGAACGTATCGCCGCCGAGATTGGGATCAGCAAACCTATCATCGCCTGCAGCGGCGCCCAGGTTCACCTGCCAACCGGGACAGACATATTTGATCACCGCTTGCCAGACGCTTTTGTTAAAGAGCTTTATGAACTGTGCAACGCAAACCGGTGTATCGCGACCATTACGCTTGATGAACAGGTTGTGCTGAAACTTGATGGCAAACCCGATATGTCGCTGATGCCAGCCGAGATGGGTTGGGTGCCAACACTTGAGATGGCGTTGCATGGCGCCCCTCGCATCGCCGCGATCCAGGGCACAGGTGTAGTGGACGCGATCAAAGGTGACCTGAAAGCGAAGTATAGTGACGTTGTAAACATCTATGACTCAATTGGCCCCAACGGCAAACTGGTCATCACAATCACTGCAAAAGCGGCGAACAAGGGAGAGGCGTTACTGGCTGGTTGTGCCCATATGGGTATAGAACCCGGCAGCGTCATTGCGTTCGGCGATGCTGAAAATGACATCGAAATGTTTCGCGTGGCTGGTGCGTCGGTTGCAATGGGACAGGCTGATAATCGCGTCAAAAACGCTGCCACAACAGTCACTGCCGCCAATACTGAAGACGGCGTGGCACTGGCAATCAGAAAAATCCTGGCAACGGGAGCACCCTGATGTCGGATACGTTTGAGTTCACAGCCAGCGATGGCCACAAGGTGTTCTGTTATCGCTGGCTACCCCACGCCAACCCACGCGCCGTTATTCATATTGCCCACGGGATGGGCGAACATGCCGCCCGTTATGACGGGTTTGCAAGCCGCCTGGTAGAGGCAGGTTATGCGGTCTACGCCAACGATCACCGGGGGCACGGCAAGACAGCAGAGGTGCTGGGCCAGTTCGGCGAGGATGGCTGGAATCGTGCCATCGCAGATCTGTTTGAGCTGATTGATTCCCATCATAAAGCCTGGCCGGGCAAACCCCTGATCCTGCTGGGTCACAGCATGGGTGCTATGTTGACCGAACAATACATGGCAACTCACGGGGAGACGCTGGATGGGGTCATCCTCTCAGGCTCACCTGGTTTTGCGGGCTGGCTCCAGGGCTTTATTTCACGCTGGCTGGTTCGATTCGAACGCTGGCGTGTTGGTCCGGTTGGGGAAAGTCCCGTTCTCCAGGGCTTGCTGTTTGGCTCTTCCAACAAAGCGTTTGAAGAAGGGCTCACTAATCCTACCGGTTTTGAATGGCTAAGTCGGGACGGCGAGCAGGTTCGCACCTACGTCGACGATCCGCTGTGCGGTTTCGTGCCATGTCCTGGCTCGCTGTTTGACATCTTTACTGGTGCGACCTGGACACAGTCGGATGAAGCCATTGCGGCTATCCCACCTGACCTGCTCCTTTACGTTTTTTCAGGCGTTGACGATCCAGTTCACAACGGCATGAAAAACCTGAGCCGAATGCTCGACAGCTACCGACGCCATGGACTTAGCCCTGAGACCTGTTTTTATGAAGGTGGTCGACACGAGATGCTGAACGAAACCAATCGCGAGGAAGTTGTCAGCGATGTCATCAACTGGCTCAACAAGCAAGGCTAGCCAACTTGCCCAGGCCCTGCTGGACGGCACCGGCATTAAGCACGGCTGCGCCAATCCAAAGCTGGTAGAGACACACATTTCCTGGCTGTTGATGCTGGGAGACTACGTCTACAAGATCAAGAAGCCAGTCAACCTGGGGTTTCTGGATTTCTCAACGCTGGCCAAACGGCATTTCTCCTGTCAGGAGGAACTACGCCTGAATCGAAGAACGGCACCCGACCAATACCTTGATGTTATGCCAATCTCGGGCACGCCAAATGCGCCGCGACCCGGGGATGACTCCGCGCCGTTCGAATATGCCGTTCGTATGCGACGCTTTGATGACACTCAACTTCTGAGTCGACTTGTCGAGCAGGACAGGCTGACGCTATCGATGGTTGATGAACTGGCGCGGGCGATCGCAGAATTTCATCAGGCTATCGCGGGTCGGCCAGTGCCTGCTGATGCCGGGTCACCCAACAACGTCAATGAACCGGTCACAGACAATTTCACGACACTGCTTGAGCTGGATCATGAAGAGGAAGATCTGTCCCTGCTGGCGCAAATCAGGCGTTGGACTGAGACGGAATTTGAACGCATCACGCCAATCATTCAAGCCCGTCGTCAAGAGGGTTTTGTCCGCGAATGCCATGGCGACCTGCACCTTGAGAACATCTACTGGGATTCTACAGCCGTTCTGTTCGATGCAATTGAGTTCAGTGCATCACTACGCTGGACTGATGTTGCCTCGGACATTGCTTTCACGATGATGGACCTGGCTAACCATGGACATCCCGACCTGGCTAACCGGTTGCTGAACGAATACCTGTCTTATACAGGTGATTTTGGGAGTCTGGGTGTCCTACCGTATTACCTCACCTACCGCGCGATGGTGCGCGCTAAGGTCGCTGCAATTCGCGCTGACCAGGACACAAGGCACGCCAACAATCTGCACCGTGACTGTAGCCACTATCTTGGCCTGGCGGCCTCTTTTAGTGACCGCAAAAAACCACAGCTCATCATGATGTGCGGGCTCTCCGGGACCGGTAAAACAACGGTTGCGAGAGATCTGGCCGCAAAATCCGGCGCCATTCACCTCCGCTCTGATGTAGAGCGCAAGCGCCTGTTTGGTCTTGCGCCCCATGCATCAAGTCGTGACAGTGGCGTTGACATCTACACGGCAGCAGCGAGCAATAGCACTTTTGCTCGACTTGAGACGCTGTGCGACCAATGCCTGGAGCAGGGTTTCAGCGTTGTTGTCGATGCCACGTTTATTGGTTCTGCCCGCCGCGAGCAGTTCGCAGCGCTGGCCGAGAAACAAGGCGTCAGCTGGCAAATTGTGCAGACCACCGCACCCGAGGCAGTTGTGCAGGAACGGCTCAAACTTCGACGTGGTGATGCCTCAGAGGCCGGTTTTGAACAGTACCTTTCGCAACGTGTTCACTTTGATCCATTTAGTGCGGCAGAAAAAACCAGGCTGCAGGTTATTGATACATCAGCCCCGGTTACCCATCCAGTTCATCCGCGCTGATTTTGTAAGCGGCGAGCCTGCGGTATAGCGCACGTTCACTCAGGCCCAGCATGCTGGCGAGGGTCATGCGATCGCCCTGCCGGTCTTTGAGAACCCTCAGCAGATAATCCCGCTCCGCCTCTGCGAGAGTCAGAATGCGCCTCGGCGCCTGCGTGCCTTCGCGATCGGTCACAAGCACCAGGTGCCTCGGCGGGATAGTCCTGTCATCGGCTGGCAGGACAGCCCGCTCGAGCCTGTTGCGCAGTTCACGAAAGTTACCGGGCAGTTCAAGCGATTCGAGCAACGCCATGGATTCTGGTGCAACAGAAACGTCAGATGCACCGAGTCCACCGAGGAGGCGCTCGACCAGCAGCGGGATATCACCATCCCGGTCCCGAAACGGCGGCAACCCAATTTCGACGTTGACATATTCCCTGCCCGGTTTGGAGTGATGGATATGCAGGCGTTTCGAGACTATCCAGTACCCCCTGCGCGAAGTGTCGGCTGTGGTTATTGTCCTGCGGATTAGTCATGACTGCCGTTTTTATCAGTGTTTTTCTCGTTGAACACTCAAAAACAGAGATTTTCGCGTTGGCAATGTTTCTGACATATAACAAGTAGTAATATAGTTAGAGCCGGAGGTTATAGATGTGATCCCACAAATTCAGTCATTTTTTGATCCTGATACTTACACCTGGAGTTACGTTGTTGCTGACGAGGCAACGCGTCACTGCGCAATCATCGACCCTGTTCTGGACTATGACCCCAATTCAGGCCAGATCAGTACCCGATCAGCAGATCAGATTGTGGACTTTGTTACCCGGCATTCGCTAACTGTTGATTATCTGCTTGAAACACATGTGCATGCTGACCATCTCACCGCCAGCCATTACCTCAAGGGAAAACTCGGTGGAGAGATTGGTATCGGCAATCGCGTCGGTGAAGTGCAAGCAATTTTTGCTGGCGTTTTTAACGCAGGCCAGGACTTTGCCACAGACGGCAGCCAGTTCGACAGGCTGTTCACCGACAACGAGAAGTTTAGCGTGGGCAAACTTGACTTCCAGGTGCTGCATACACCAGGCCACACTCCCGCCTGCGTGACTTACGTGACGGCAGATGTCCAAAACGGTGCTGCCTGGGTCGGAGACACGCTCTTTATGCCTGACTATGGCACCGCCAGAGCCGACTTCCCCGGTGGTGATGCAAGATCCCTGTTTGATTCAATTCATCGCGTTCTCTCACTACCTGATGAGACGACGCTGTTCATGTGTCATGACTACCTGCCAGCTGTACGAACAGAATATATGGATCGCACGACGGTCAGGGCAGAGTCGCAGTCTAACATTCACCTGGTCGCCGTCGACAAGACGCAGTTTGTCGAAACGAGGGAAGGACGCGACAAGACACTCCCGGCACCGCGCCTGCTACTCCCTTCAATCCAGGTCAATATGCGCGCGGGTGCATTGCCAACAGCCGAGGAAAACGGCGTCAGCTACCTCAAGATTCCGCTCAAGGTGAATATCTGATGAATCTTGTGATCGCCCTGCCCGGCGCGCTGTTCGTCGGATTTAGCCTGGGCCTGTTTGGCTCTGGCGGTTCCATCCTGACAGTACCCATTCTGGTATACCTGTTGGGACAGGACGAGAAGGTTGCTATTGCCAGCTCGCTGGCAATTGTCGGTCTGGTAGCGTGCTTTGGCAGCTTGCCATATTTACGCAACAGGCTGATCGACTGGCGCACAGTAGTATTGTTTGGCGTGCCAGGTGTCATCGGCACCTATTTCGGGGCCTGTTCGTCGGCATTTGTCACAGGCACCGTGCAGCTGATCACTTTCGCAATTGTCATGCTGCTTGCCTCATTTTTGATGGCAACGTTCATTCTGCTTCGCTCAACCATATTTACCCAATGAGGACTAAACAATCATGCAAATAAACACCCTGACCCCTGAATACTCTGTTACCGGCCAGCTTCAGGCTGCTGATATTCTTGAAGCGGCCAAACTTGGTTTTCGTACTATCATCAATAACCGTCCCGACCTGGAGGCTGCCGATCAGCCCGGAAGTGACCAGCTACGTGCCGTGGCTGACGAGGCGGGCCTCACCTATCACCACCTGCCGATAGTGCCTGGTGAAATGACGAATGCGCACATCAGCCAACTGGACCAGTTGCTTGCCACTGCACCAACGCCGGTCCTCGCATTCTGCCGAACAGGCACAAGGTCACTGATGTTGTGGGAACAATCAAACCGTTCCAAGGCACCCTGAGTGCCCGGCCAACACAACTATCACCAACCAACCCTTTCGCTGCAGATTGCAGGAGATTGAGCATGAAGCGTCCTGCGACAGAAACACTCACTTTTATTGAAGTTGTTGTCAGCACTCTCTGCGCCGCTATTGGCGTACAGACAAGGGCCAAGATGGAACGTGACCTGACCCACGGCGAGATTATCAAGTTCATTGCAGCGGGTGTGATATTCACCCTGCTGTTTGTCGTTGCCATGATCACAGTCGTTAATCTGGCTTTACCATCTTGAATCCACAAAATATCAGATGACAGCAGGTAGCCCCGAAAGGCGCTACAGTCCCAGCCTGGACGCTGGCGCGGCACCAAAGGAGACAGTCAATTATTGACTCTGGTCAATCTTGCCTACCTTCTGCATGAGTAACATTCAGAATAGTCGGCCTATGGGTGACCCTGAGCGGCCGGGATAACGCAAAACTTTTTCAACTTTGGAACGACTTTGGAACGACTGATCAATGCGGGGTTAAAGAGTGCAACGCCTGCACTGATCGGGCTGTTTGCCCTGTTGTTTGGCGTCATCGCGCTGGTCCTCACGCCGCGCGAGGAAGAACCACAGATTGTTGTCCCGGTGGTTGATCTGTTGATTGAAGCGCCGGGACTTTCGGCGCGCCAGGTGGAGCGACAGGTGACAACACCCGTCGAGAAGTTGCTGGCGCAGATTCCAGGCGTTGAGCACGTCTACTCCAGCACCCGCTCAGGTAGTGCGACAGTGACCCTGCGCTTTCATGTCGGCGAAGATCGTGAGGATTCGCTGCTAAACACCTACAACAAACTCTACTCCAACCAGGACAAGATACCTCCCGGCGTCGCCAAGTGGATTGTCAAACCGGTGGAAGTCGATGATGTCCCAATAGTCATGCTGGCGTTATGGAGCAGGAATCCGGCGCTTTATGATGACTTTGCATTGCGCCGTATGGCTGATGAAATCTCCACCGCACTACAGGCACTGCCGCAAACAAATCGTGTAGAGGTCACTGGCGGACGACCAAGAGTCATTCAACTGCTGCTTGATATCGAGGCACTTGCAGCACGAAAAACCACGCCAATGGACGTGGTTGCCGCACTGTCGCGGTCCAACCTGCTGCAGCGAACCGGCACACTGGTCAGCCGCGACGAAGTTAATCTGGTAGAAACCGGCACATTCATTCTGGACGCGGATGAGATTTCCAACCTGCCAGTTAATGTCATTGACGGCGTATCGGTCATGTTGGGAGAGATAGCAGAAATCAGGGATGGTCCGGCACTACCTGGGAGCTATACATGTATCGAGTTTGCACCGGGCCATGCGAACGGCAAGGACATCCCGCAAAACCAGCCCATGGTTACCATCAGCGTTGCGAAACAGCCTGGCACAAACGCCGTTTGGGTGGCTGGTGATGTGCACGCGCGAATCCAGCAATTGAAGCAGGATCTGCTACCGCCAGAAGTCGAAATAGAGGTGCTGCGCGACTATGGCGAAACTGCCAACGAGAAGGTCAACAACCTGGCAAGCAGTCTCGGCATCGCTATTATTACTGTAGTCGTCTTTATTGGCATATTCCTGGGCCCGAGACCCGCCATCGTCGTAGGACTGGCCGTCCCTGTTTGTTACGGCATTACGCTGGCGCTGGACATGCTGTTTGGCTATACCATCAACCGTGTCACGCTGTTTGCACTCATCCTCTCGCTGGGGCTACTGGTCGATGATCCGATTACCGGCGTCGACAACATTGAGCGCTATCTTCGCGAGAAGACAGGCGACACCAGCGCGCGCGTGGTTGCAGCCATGATGGAGATACGCACAGCGCTGATCATGTCGACGCTCACGATTGTATTGTCGTTTATCCCGCTTGCGTTTATTACGGGGATGATGGGACCTTACATGGCGCCCATGGCCTTCAACGTGCCCATCAGCGTCATCATGAGCACGGTGGTAGCTTTTCTGGTTACACCCTGGCTCGCCAGCAAACTGATCCACCCTACCCCTGAGGTATCGAGCGGACCTCGCGAGGGTATCTACACCCGTATGGTCAGGCCAATTATTTCCTCCCCGGCCCGGGCCAGGGGTGTCCTCTGGATTGTGCTTGCGCTATTTGTCGGCGCGACCCTGCTACCCGTGCTACGCCTGGTACCGTTGAAACTGCTACCGTTTGATAACAAGAACGAAGTACAAATTGTGCTCGACATGCCCGAGGGCACAACGCTTGAAGCCACAGCCGCCAAAGCCGCAGAAATCGGCGGGATACTACGAACCATGCCAGAAGTGAGGGCCCTCGCCTACTACATTGGCACCCCTTCACCGATAGACTTTAACGGTATGATCAGGCAGTACTATCAACGCAACGCACCACACCTGGCTGACATTCGCGTTACGCTGGCAGACAAGGCGAACCGAACCCATCAGTCACATGGCATTGTGCTGCGAATGCGCGAACTGCTTGTCGATGCGGCTGCGCCTGATACACAAATTCGTGTTGTCGAGGTTCCGCCAGGGCCACCGGTAATCAGTACCCTGGCCGCCGAAGTGTATGCGGACGACCGCACCAGTTATGACAGTCAACGTGAGGGTGCAAAGGTGCTGGCAGCCCGTCTTGCACAAGAGCCTTTTGTCATAGACGTTGATACCTCAATTGAACTTGACCAGCCTGGCGTTCGCTTTATCACAGACAAGCAGAAGGCCGCGCTTTCAGGTATTTCGACAGCAGATATCATCAGTACGGTTGACGCCGCTAACAACGGGGTTATTGCTGGCTATCTGAACCAGGAGCGGGAAGCAAACCCACTGGCCGTCGAGGTGAGACTGCCTGAGGCAAAACGGATGACGACCGATGACTTGCTTGGCCTCTATGTACGCGGGCAACCGGGCATTGCTCGCACTAACCAGCGCCTGGGGCTGGATGCTGCCCCCCAGCCACTGGTCGCACTGGGAGAACTGGGCACATTTGAGAACTTCAGATCGGACCTGCCCATCTACCACAAGGATTTGCGGCCTGTGGTTTATGTGATGACGGAACTCTCGGGTAGAACACCTGCGGAGGTGATTGCCGATGTCACTGCAGACCAGGATGAACCTGTTGAAACAACTGACTGGACGGGACGAACATTCCTGACCCCTGGCGGCACAGCCAGCTGGACCATGCCCCCTGGCACAAGCGTTAGCTGGACCGGAGAAGGCGAATGGCGGATAACAGTTCGCGTCTTCCGCGACATGGGTATCGCCTTTGCTTTTGCGCTTGTTGCTATTTTTATTGTGCTGCGGATTCAGACCAATTCGGCGGTGGTTTCGCTGATTATCATGTCAGCAATTCCACTGACCTTTATTGGCATTATGCCTGGTTTCTGGTTACTCAATCTCGTCGGTGAACGACAAATTGCTGGAGCGCCAGATCCGGTTCTGTTCACCGCAACCGCCATGATCGGGATGATTGCGCTGGCGGGTATCGTGGTCAGGAATTCGCTGATCCTGGTGGAATTCATCAAGCAGGCACAGGCCCAGGGCACCAACCTGACGGATGCCATACTGGCAGCCGGTGAAGTCCGGCTGCGCCCAATTCTGCTCACGGCCGGCACCACCCTGCTCGGCAATTTTATTATTACCCTGGATCCGGTTTTCAGCGGTCTGGCACTGGCGATCATTTTTGGCATCTTTTCATCAACCCTGTTTACCTTGCTGGTAGTACCGGCTGTGTATTACCTCATTTTTCGCGACCGCGATGGAGCCAATCAGTATGAGCCTCGCTAATCCCAAACTCATTTCGGCTGCCGCCGCCTTTGCGTTTCTCCTGCTCATGATTGGCTGGCTGGCAGGTTTTTTTGAAACAAAAATTGATCCTGCCCTCTTGCAAACCGGGCAGGTACACGTTGACCCAGGCGCACTGTACACCGTGACGGCTGAGACAGTTCAATTGGACGCGTCTATCCCTGGTAGCGTGGTCGCCCGGGACGACACCATCATCTCGTCCCGAATCCTGGCACGCGTCAACCGCGTACTGGTGCGCCCTGGTGATACTGTTACCAAGGGCCAGGCATTGATAGAACTCGAGCAGGCTGATCTGCGTTCGCGCGTCGCCCAGGCCAGGGACCAGGTGGCGTCTATCTCCGCCCAGTACGAGGAGGCTCGCTTGCGGCTGGAGCGAACTACCGAACTATTGGGTCGGGGACTCGCGGCAAGAGCAGAACTCGACGCCGCACGCGCCGGCTTCGATACACTTGGTGCGCAGCTGGGCAACGCCAATGAATCGCTCCGAGAAGCTGAAATCATTCTCGCTTACAGCCAAATCACAGCCCCGATTTCAGGGCGGGTGGTCGAACGCCTGGCAGAACCTGGCGACACGGTGTCTCCGGGTATGCCGCTGATATCAGTCTATGACCCAGTCTCAATTCGTGCGGAAGCTGCGGTGCGCGAATCGCTCGCCCTGAAACTGGCCCTGGGGCAGGAGATTGTTGTTGAACTGCCTTCCCTGGCCCTGGTGGTGACTGGTGTCATCGAAGAGATTGTGCCAGCGGCTGACAGCGCGTCCCGCAGCTTCCTCATCAAGGCAGCCATAGACTACAACCCCGCATTAATGCCCGGTATGTTTGCGAGATTTGTTATACCTGACCAGCGTCGGGAACTACTGCTCATTCCGGCCGATGCTGTTATCGAGGTGGGAGAACTGAACCTGGTGGCCGTACTGGACAACGGTCAGTTATCCAACCGATTTGTCCGCGTGGGTAGAAGTTATCCTGATGGCCGGTTGATTGTTACCGCCGGCCTTGCAGAAGGTGACCAGATTGTTGCAGAGCAACAACGCTAGGTTTGGGGTACACCTGCCAAGGCAGGTGTACCATTTGGCATGCAAAAGGCTTAGGCTCGAGGCATGGCAATGTTCAGAACATTGAAGTTGGCACCATCGCTGATATTACTTGGCGCGGTCATTTTCGTGCTGCAAATCCATGCGGCGCCCGTTGAGGTGGACGAAGGCGCGGTCTGGGTATTCAAGATCGATGATGCAATTGGTCCCGCTACCCGCGACTACATTGTGCGTGGCATCAGCGAGGCTGAAGCAGCAAAAGCCGGCCTGATAGTGATTGAAATGGACACACCGGGCGGACTGGACGCGTCGATGCGCGATATTATCAGCGCCATTCTCGCCTCCAAAGTGCCGGTAGCGTCTTTTGTCACACCCAGCGGGGCACGTGCTGCCAGCGCTGGCACATATATACTGTACGCATCCCACTTTGCAGCGATGAGCGAAGCCACCAACCTTGGTGCGGCAACCCCGGTTCAGATCGGCAGTCCTTCCATGCCGTCACCCCCCACCGCGCCAACCGAACCCGATCGTGACACTGAGCCCCTGCCAGAAGGTAGCACGGCGATGGAGCGCAAGATGATTAACGATGCGTCCGCCTACATCAGGGGCC
>CAYGNA010000051.1:14847-15435 GCA_964351065.1 uncultured Pseudomonadales bacterium | reverse complement strand
TGGCACACTTGCCGCTCTCCTCGGCCTCGCGAAGCTGGGGCTCGATCCGGTGCAGTCCGCTGGCTCCTGCCAATACGTAGTCCAGGGCAGATTGGTCACTACCCCGGACTTCCTGTTCCAGGTGGGCTATTTTTGTTCCGGCTGGCAGGTCAACCTCGCCACGGTCACTGTCGAGTTCCCCGGTAATGAGCTTGAAGAGGCTGGTCTTGCCAGCGCCATTGGCACCAATCAGGCCAATTTTGCGACCCTGATTAACGGTAAACGTGACATCCTCAAACAGCAGTTCGGTACCGCGCCGCAGAGCAACATTGATGAGACTGAGCATTTCAGGTCATTGGTTAAACGAAAGTGCAATTGTAACAGGCATGGCGGATGACTAATCGACTAACGGCCGGAGCGTTCCCGCAGATTGGCAAGGAATGTCATTAACGAATCTTCAGATGAATCCCTGTGCCAATCTTCTGGCTGTTCTTCATTTGATTCTGCCTTCTTCTCCGCAACCCAATCGCTCTCCAACTGCCACTGCCAATTGCCTGTTGTTGTACCTGGCGTATTGGTTCGCGCCCCGCTACCCAGCCCCAACAGATC
>CAYGNA010000051.1:14345-14837 GCA_964351065.1 uncultured Pseudomonadales bacterium | reverse complement strand
AACAGATCCTGCATCGGAATAATGACCGTACGTGCCCGGCTCTCGAAAGCACATTCTATGAGAGAGCGTGGCATTGTCTGGCCAAAGCGGGCCAGTTCCGAGTTAACAAGGTCTCGCTGCCAATCGGGCAGTGACTGGTACCAGCCAATGGTGGTGTCATTGTCGTGTGTGCCCGTGTATAGCACCGTGTTTTCTTCCAGGTTGTCGGGATGATGCGGGTTATCTGCAATGCCGTCGTAGGCAAATTGCAGTACGCGAATGCCAGGCAGATCAAAGGCCCGCCGCAGTTCATCAACCTCTGCCGTGATGGTGCCAAGGTCTTCTGCGACCAACTGGGTATCACTTATCTCATGCACCAGGGGCTTGAGTAACGCGGCGCCAGGTCCCAGGCACCATTCACCAGTTTCGGCTGTTGCTGCGGTTGCCGGGACAGACCAGTAGGCCTCAAGGCCACGAAAGTGATCAATCCTGACGATATCAAAGAGACAAGCC
>CAYGNA010000051.1:0-14335 GCA_964351065.1 uncultured Pseudomonadales bacterium | reverse complement strand
CAGTTGTACAGAGGATTACCCCAGCGTTGACCTGTTGGGGAGAAATAGTCGGGTGGTACACCAGCAACGCTTAGTGCAGTGCCGGTCTCTGTCAGGTGGAACAGGTGTTGGTGCTGCCAGACATCAGCGCTGTCGTGCGATACGTATAGCGGCACATCGCCAAACAGCGCGATGCCGGCCTGGCTACATTCATTCCTGATCGCCTGCCACTGTTCATGGAAGACAAACTGTAACCAGGAAACGTAGGTAATAGGGGCGTGAAATTTTTCACGGGCATCTGCCAGTGCGCCGGGATCGCGTTGGCGGAGACGGCGGGGCCACTCATACCATGGTCGACGGTCCAGGTTTTCGCGTAGCGCCAGGAACAGCGCGAAGTCAGGGAGCCAATTGCGGTTTTCATCAGCAAAGGACTGAAACCTGTCTGAGCTTATGTCCGCCGCTCCGATCTCGCGGTACACCTGTTCGATGGAACATGGCGTAAGGCCGCGGGAATGACACAGCAGAGACTCGCCAATCAGCGCTGGATTGCCTGCCCTTGATGAAAGTGCAAGATAGGGTGAGAGGTCGCTGTGCGGTGGGCCAAGTGGCAGCACCTGCCAGATGCGCGCACCAACGCGCCGAAAATAGCCCATCGCTTCCCTGGCCCCGTCCAGGGTGCCGCCAGGCAGTGAAAAAACCGGAAGCAGGATTCCGTAACTTCGTGCATTCAGCTTCATGGACTCAGATACAGCTCCTCGTATTCGCGGGCCGCTTCTTCCCAGGTAAACCTGACTGCGGTTGCTGCGGCGCGCATGTGCCGGTACTGGCTGGTATTTAGCTGCGCTTCTGCATACGCCCGCTGGAATGTACGGATAAGCTGGCGTGCCTGTTGCTCCTGGCCGTCGCCAGCAAAGGTCCAGCCGGTTTTGCCTTCTGCCACTGTGTCCTGCAGACCGCCCACGGCATGTACGATACAAGGCTGACCCGCCCGCATGGCAAGCAACTGGCTGAGCCCCGAGGGTTCGAAGCTGCTTGGCATCAGGAACAGGTGCCCCGATCGATAGATATCATCAGCCAGCATTTCGCCAAACCCATGGATATAGACGAGGTTGTCGAAAATCCCTGCCGTACGGGTAAAAAACGCCTCCATGTCTTCTGTACCGGTACCCAAGACCAGCATGATACTGCCAGGTTTCATGATATCCAGCAGGTGATGGAGTACAGGGCGACCATCCAGCGACTTTTGCAGCAGGCCATATTTTTGTTCGGTAAGTCGTCCAATGCTGGTCACCAGGACGTTGACATCGTGTTGCAGCGCCTGGCCGATTCGCTCCAGTGCCAGCATGTGCGCGGTACGCAGTAGCGGGCTCTCTGCTGCCATCGCGAGCACCGCCTGCCTGCTGTGGGTGAGCAGGAGGTCAGGCGACAAATTCTCACCGGGAACAGGGGTCGGGTAATCACATCCATTCTGGATACCGTAGAGCCGACCCGCTGCAGCAATTTCCTTAAGATCTGCTTCCAGCCCCTCACCACCGTGAATGGCAGCCTCAGGATCATTGGGTGCCAGAATTTCCCGGGCGTAGGTCTTTGATACGGTATTCACGCGGTCACACAAGTTAATACCCGCGCGCATCAGGTTGACACAGTCTGGCCAGCGTGGATCGATGACAGACGGGTTTACCTCAAGCGTTGGGAACCACTCAAACAGTGACGACGCATGGGTGCGGAGCGGGCGGATACCCTGTAAGGCCAGATTGTGAATCGTAAATATGAGTCGCGCTTGCTTCAGTGCAGCGAAAGCGGGCGAGAATGCGCGCAGAATTGCGACCGTTGCAGCATGCCAGTCGTGCAGGTGTATTACGTCGTACTCCTCGTCCTGACCCTGGTCTCGCGCCCAGCTTGCTGCGACTGTCGCAAACAGGGCAAATCTGGTGGCGTCGGTCGCAAAAGGCTCGTTGATGTTGTCGTGATGATAAACCTGCCCGGGCGCACCAGATGTCATCACCGGGTGATCCACAACAATATATTCGATGTTGTCTGAGACGAGCCTGTGCAGCGAAACATCATGCTCATTGTCGCCGAACGAAACCGTGAGCCCACCAGCCAGTTGCATATGGTTACGTTCAGCGACCTTGCCATAGCCTGGCGTGATGACAGTAACCCGCCACCCACGCCTGGCCAGTTCAAGGGAAAGGTCCTTCACAACATCTGCAATGCCGCCGACCTTTGCCCCCTTTAGCGCGCCGTTTTCAGCAGCGACAAAGAGCACCTTTTTGCCGGCTTTGGGTGCCAGCATCATCGTGTCACGTGCAGGTTCTGCCCAAGCATGTCCGGCGTCACCAGCACCCGGCCTTTTTCGGTGAGCCGAAAACCGTTTGAGCGGTCTTCTTTCGGGTCAACACCAATCCTGGCCCTGGGTGGAATCCGGCAACCGCGGTCTATGATTGCATTGTTGACGATTGCGCTTCGCCCAATATCCACACCCGGCATCAGAACAGTGTCTGTAATCTTGGAGTAGGAGTGAGCCGTGACCCCGGAAAACAGCAGTGACCGACGAATCGTTGCGCCGGAGATAACACAGCCCGGTGAGATCATTGAATCCACCGCCATACCGCGCCGATCATTCCTGTCAAAGACAAATTTGGCGGGCGGCAGCTGGGGCTGGTAAGTGAGAATAGGCCAGTTTTCATCGTATATATTCAGTTCAGGTACTACCGAAACGAGTTCCATGTTTGCCTCGTAGTAGGCGTCGAGCGTACCCACGTCGCGCCAGTAGCCCGGCTGGCCCGAATCCGGATCACGGAAGGGGAAAGCAAAGACCCTGTACCTTGCGATGATCGAAGGAATGATGTTCTTGCCAAAGTCGTGCTCAGAATTGGGATCATCCGCGTCTTTGGTGACCTGCTCAAACAAAAAATCCCTGTTAAAGACGTAGTTGCCCATCGACGCCAGGCACATATCGGGGCGGCCAGGTATCGGTGTCGGTTCGGCTGGCTTTTCGGTGAAAGCGGTGACGCGAAAATCCTCGTCGACAGAAAGCACACCATAACGATTAGCCGCTTCACTGATAGGCACCTCTATGCAGGAAATTGTGAGGTCTGCCTCCAGATCTGCGTGAGCAGCAAGCATGGTGCCGTAGTCCATTTTGTAGATGTGATCACCTGACAGGACCAGTATGTATTCCGGGTTTTCATCCCTGATGACATCGATGTTCTGGTAGATAGCGTCAGCGGTGCCCGAATACCAGTTCTCGCTTGTTCGCTGGGATGCTGGCCAGACTTCTACAAATTCACCCAGCTCCCGGCGAAAGTAGGTCCAGCCCCTGATCACATGGGTGATAAGCGAATGCGCCTTGTATTGCGTTAGCACAGCCACTCTGCGTATGTTGGAGTTGATGCAGTTCGATAGTGGAAAATCGATAATTCGAAATTTGCCACCAAAATAGACTGAGGGTTTCGCCCGCCAGTCGGTCAGTTCGTGCAGCCGTGAGCCTTTGCCACCTGCCAGGATCAGCGCAAACGTGTCTCGAGTTAGGCGACTGATATAGCGTTGTTGTTTGATAGCCATTATCTGTCCTCCGTGGCGTTCTGGTTGGTTGCTGGCACCCACAGGTGCCATATATCACTGGCGTATTCCTTGATAGTGCGATCGCTGGAGAACCAGCCACTGGCCGCGGTGTTTTGGATACTCATCTGCTGCCAACGGTTGATATCCTGGTAAGCCGATTCGACCGCGCCCTGGGTGTTAATGTAGCTACGAAAATCGGCTGCAATCATCCATGGGTCGTTCGGGTTCATGATACTGCCTGTAATGCCGGCAAAATGTCCGGGTGAGAACAGGCTGAAGTGATCAGCCTCGATCAGTTCAAGCGCGCGTCGCAAATCCTCGTCCAGGGCAACAATGCCAGCCGGATCGTAATGATTGTGCTGTGCGGCGACCTCGTGTGCCTCGAGCCCAAAGGCAAAAAAGTTATCCTGGCCAACGCGCTCAAGAATTTCGATATTCGCCCCGTCCAGCGTGCCAATAGTGATAGCGCCGTTCATCATCAGTTTCATGTTGCCTGTACCTGATGCTTCTTTGCCGGCAGTAGAAATCTGCTCTGAGAGTTCGGTTGCGGGGCATATCAGCTCCATCGCCGTGACGTCATAGTTGGGCAGAAACAACACGCGCAACTGCCGGTTCACGCGCCGGTCCCGGTTCACCGTAGCGGCCACGCTATTGATCAATGAAATGATCAGCTTGGCCTGTAGATAACCTGGTGCCGCTTTACCACCAAACAATACGGTTCGAGGTACCAGGTGGTCACCGTCTCCCCGGTGAATACGATCATACAGGTGAATAACGTGCAGAATATTAAGAAGCTGGCGTTTGTATTCGTGAATCCGCTTAACCTGGACATCCATTAGCCAGCCGGGCTCAAGGCTCAACTGTGTGCGCTTCTTCACTTCCAGGCACAGACGCTCCTTGTTGGTGTGCTTGACGGCACGCCACCGCTCCTGAAACGCAGAATCCGTAGCAAGCTCCCGGAGTTGCCCCAGCGCGTCGAGATCACTTCGCCAGCTTGTGCCAATACTTTCATCCAGCAGGTTGCCAAGCCCGGTGTTGGCGTAGGCAAGCCAGCGACGCGGTGTTACTCCATTGGTTTTGTTGTTGAATCGCTCGGGCCACAGCTCAAAGAAGTCATGAAACAGTTGCTCTGTGAGCAACCGGGAATGCAGTGCAGCAACGCCATTGACTGAAAAACTACCCACAATGGCGAGGTAAGCCATTCGTACCCGGCGCGTGGGTCCTTCCTCAATAATCGACATTCGCCTGAGTCGGTCAATATCCCCGGGCCAGCGTGAAGCAACCTCCTGCAGGAAGCGTGCATTAATCTCGAAGATGATTTCCAGCAAACGTGGGAGCAGTTGCTCAAACAGTGGTAGCGGCCAACTCTCCAGTGCCTCCGGCAGCAGCGTGTGGTTGGTATAGGCCATGCTTGAGATTGTCATCTCCCAGGCCTGGTCCCAGGACAGGTGATAGTCGTCCAGCAGGATGCGCATCAACTCCGGTACGGCGCTGGCCGGATGTGTGTCATTAAGCTGGAATACGTGGGTCGCAGCAAAATGGTCAAAATTTGCTCCTTCTCTTTCCACCCAATCGTCAATGACGTCCTGCAGGCTCGCGGAGGTCAGGAAGTACTGTTGGCGTAAGCGTAGCGCCTTGCCGTTTTCACTGACGTCATTTGGATACAGCACCATGGTGATATTCTCAGCCAGGTTTTTTGCCTCCACAGCTTCCGGGTAGCTGCCTGACTGGAACTCTTTCAGGTCAAACTCGTCGGTAGCCGCTGCTTTCCACAGGCGCAGTCGATTAACCGTCATGGTGTCGTGACCTGGGATCATGAGGTCAAAAGGAATGGCCAGAACATCGTCAGTGTCGATCCAGCGCTGACCAGGAATACCGGTTGTGCGGCCGCCAAACCTGATCCGCCGGGTATCTTCCAGCCGAACCATTTCCCAGGGATTGCCGTGTCTTAGCCAGTGGTCCGGATACTCGACCTGCTCGTTACCTTCGATGCGCTGTTGAAACATGCCGTATTCGTAGCGAATGCCGTATCCCGTGACCGGTAAATCCAGGGTTGCACAGCTGTCAAGGAAGCACGCAGCGAGTCGACCAAGACCACCATTGCCAAGGCCGGCATCTACTTCTTCGTTGGCCATGGCTTCCAGGGCCAGGCCGTATTCGAGCAGGAAAGAGTTGAGCGGTTCCGCGAGGTTCAGGGCGTGGGCGGCGTTGGTCAGCGCGCGCCCCATTAAGAACTCCATGGAGAGGTAGAACGCCTGTTTGCCCTGGCGCTCGCGGCTGGTTGATTTCCATCGACCCACCAGCCTGTCACGCAGCGCAAGCGCCAAGGCCTGGTACAGGTAATCCTTTGAGAGTCGATCCACGTCCTGACCCAGCGTCAGGCAATAGTGCCGGAGGATGTCGTATGGCAGGTTGTCGTCGTCAATCGTGACAACGGCCTGTTCTGATGGATTCATTCGGATAGCTCCTGCGCAAACACAAATACGCTCACTGACTTTTCTTCAAGCACAATCTGCGCCAGGGTCTCGACACTTTGGCCCTCATGATCACCATCGGTGGCTGATGTCATGATGCCCTGCCAACTGCCGGCGAGCGGTACCCTGGGTAAATGAAACGGGATCGGTTTATCGCTGGCATTGAACAGTATCAGTACCAGGTTGGATGACATGTGGTTTTCTCTGAAGATTTCGGTGCCATGAAGCATGAGTCCCAGCGTGGCGAGTGCCGGGTCTTGCCAATTGGCCTGCACCATGGGCTCTCCGCTTGGGTGATACCACTCGATTTCATCCAGCCCCGTATAGTTTGCATACTGGACGCCATGGATAAAGCGCTCGCAGCGTAACTCCGGCAGCCGTCTGCGCAGTTCGATGGCACGCGCAACAAAGGTGTGGAACTCCCTGACCTCTTCCCGTTCAAGTGCGCGCCAGTCAACATAGTTGATATCGTTGTCCTGGCAGTAGCTGTTGTTATTGCCTGCCTTGGAGCGGCCCAGTTCGTCGCCGGCCAACAGCATCGGGACGCCGTGAGAGAACATCAATGTCATAATCAGGTTGCGGCGCTGTTTGATCCGAAGCTGATTTACCTCTGCCAGATCGGTGTCGCCCTCGACACCGCAGTTGAAAGAATAATTGCTGTTGTTGCCGTCTTGATTGTTCTCAAGGTTGGCCTCGTTGTGCTTGGACTCATAGCTGACCAGGTCGGCCAGGGTAAAACCATCGTGACTGGTAATAAAGTTGATGCCAGCCTGTGGCATGCGACCCTTGTCTTCAAAGAGGTCACTCGCACCGTGAACCTGGCGAGCGAGATCAGGCAGCATGCCCTGGTCGCCGCGCCAGAACTTGCGCGTCGTATCGCGATACTGGTCATTCCATTCGCTCCAGCCTTTGGGAAACTGTCCGAGTTGATAACCCCCGGGGCCAAGGTCCCAGGGTTCGGCGATAAGCCTCGCCCGGCTAAGCACCGGGTCTTGCTGGATGACGTAAAAGAAACTGCTTTCAGGTGAAAAACCACCCGGCCCGCGTGCGAGGCTGGTGGCGAGATCAAAGCGGAAGCCATCAACCCCCATCTCGCGGACCCAGAAGCGCAGACTGTCCATGACCAGACGGAGTGTGGCTGGATGTGACAGGTTAAGGGAGTTGCCGCAGCCCGAGTCATTGATGTATTGGGCGGGGTTGTTCTGATCAAGGCGATAGTAGGCCGCGTTGTCGATACCCCTGAAGCTGATTGACGGTCCCAGGTGGTTTGACTCGCCCGTGTGATTGTAGACAACGTCTAGTATCACCTCGATGTTGGCCTTGTGGAGTGCCCGCACCATGTCCACAAATTCCTGCCGGGGGGCGCTCAACGCGTAGCGCTGTGTCGGTGCAAAAAAAGAAATGGGGTTGTAACCCCAATAGTTGGTGAGGCCGCGTTCGGTGAGAAATGGCTCGTCAACAAACGCCTGTACCGGCAGGAGTTCAACTGTTGTGATCCCGAGCGAACGCAGATAATCCGTCACTTCCGCCCGCGCCAGGCCAGAATATTTGCCCTGGTCGGCTTGTGGTACCGCGGGATGGCGCTGGGTAAATCCCTTGACGTGCATCTCGTAGAGAACCATCTCGGACCAGCGCGCACGCGCAAATCGGCGTGGCGGGCGATCTATTGAGTCGTGAACCACGGCCAGCGGTACCTGGCCGGAATTATCGGTATCGTCTTTCAGCAATTCGCCGGCTTCACCCAGCGTGTAGTCGTAGTGTCCCGGTTTGACCACAAGGGGACTGGACACCTCCCTTGCGTAAGGATCCAGCATCAGCTTGGCAGGGTTAAACCTGTGGCCCTGGGCCGGGTCCCATGCGCCGTGTACGCGATACCCATAGGTTTGGCCAGGCGACACGCCATCGATGAAAACATGCCAGATATCATCGGTTCTGTGATCCATGTTGATGCGTTGCTCGTTGCCCTGCTCATCAAAGAGGCAAAGCTCGACTCGCTCGGCGTTTGCCGAGAACAGCGCAAAATTGGTGCCCCGTTGATTGCAGCGAACGCCCAACGGATAAGGTTCTCCCCGGCTGACTCGGCGTTTCATTGCACAGGTTCCAGGAAAATGATCCCAAGTGGTGGCAACACCAGATGCAGTACCGAACCAGCGCGGCCAAGCGCGCTTGCCAGCCTGCCAGGATTACCGACGTCAGACCCGCCGTAGAAACGACTGTCCGTATTGAGAACCTCTTGATATTCACCCCCCGTCGGCACGGTAAGCACATAATCGTGGCGAACGATTGGCGTGAGATTTGCGGCAACCACCATGTGCTGCCCCTGATTATCGTGTCGAACGAAGGCAAGGATTGAATGGTCAGCGTCATCTGCAACCAGCCACTGGAAACCGCGTGGATCGTTGTCGGCTTCGAAGAGCGCGCGCCGGGATCGAAGGAGTTTGTTCAGGTCTGCCACAAGGCGCTGTATGCCCGCGTTTGGCGCCTGGTGCAGTGCTGGCCAGTCGAGAACGCCGTCGTGATTCCATTCTGTCTGCTGGGCAATATCGCAGCCCATGAAGAGGTGTTTCTTGCCCGGGTGTGCCCACATCCACGCGAGCAATCCCCGCAGGCTGGCATATTGTTGCCACGGGTCACCGGGCATCTTGGCGATCAGCGATCCCTTACCGTGAACAACTTCATCATGACTGATTGGCAGGATGTACCTTTCGCTGTAGGCGTAGACCATGGCAAACGTCATGTCATGGTGATGGTGGCGGCGATGAATCGGGTCTTTCGACATGTACCGCAGGGTGTCATGCATCCAGCCCATATTCCATTTGAAGGTGAATCCGAGTTCTGTGTTATCCCCAGTACTGGTCACACCTGGCCAGGCCGTGGACTCCTCGGCAATCATCATGACACCCGGATGCCGGTCGTGCACAACGCTGTTTACCCGGCGGAGCAAAGCGACGGCTTCAAGGTTTTCCCTGCCGCCGTAGCAGTTTGGCACCCATTCGCCGTCCTGCCGGCTGTAGTCGAGGTAGAGCATTGATGCAACAGCATCGACCCGCAGGCCATCAAGGTGAAATTCTTCTACCCAATAAAGTGCATTGCTAACAAGGTAGCTGACTACCTCGGCGCGGCCGTAGTTGAAAATCAGCGTTCCCCAGTCCGGGTGTTCACCCAGGCGTGGGTCTGCGTGTTCGTAGAGCGCCGTACCATCAAATTGTGCAAGCCCGTGCAGGTCTTTGGGAAAGTGCGCGGGCACCCAGTCGAGCAGGACACCAATGCCTCTGTTGTGTGCGTTGTCGACGAGTCGTTTGAGACCTTCAGGCTCTCCAAATCTTGCTGTAGGCGCAAACAGGCCAATGGGCTGGTAGCCCCAGGAGCCAGAAAATGGATGCTCCGATAGCGGCATGAACTGAATGTGCGTATAGCCCTGTTCTTCAACGTAGTCGAGCAGGCGTGTTGATAGCGTGTCGTAGTCGAGCGGGCGCCCGTCCGGATGCCTGTCCCAGGAGCCTGCATGCACCTCGTAGATGGCAATCGCAGCTGTCCGCGGATCGGCCCTGTTGCGCTCATCGATCCACTTTTTGTCTGACCAGTCAAAATGATTGTCGGTGACCCGCGCAACTGTGTCGGCAGGTGTTGCCAGGGCACGCGCGTAGGGATCTGCTTTCTGCAGGCGACGACCGTCTGCTGTCAAAATCTCAAATCGATAATGGCAGTTGATGCCAGGGCCGGGTACAAACATCTCCCAGATGCCGCTGGCCGGGTGGAAGCGCAGTCCGTGGGTTCTGGTGTCGTAAGCATTAAAGTCGCCCAGCACCGCAACCCGTCTTGCGTTAGGTGCCCAGGTCGCAAAGTGAACGCCGGCGACACCATTCACCCGGCGGGCGTGTGCACCCAGCAGTTGCCAGGCGTGGGCCAGGGTACCTTCGCGAAAAAGCCAGGCGTCATTTTCTGATATGCAGGCCGGAAATCTGTAGGCATCCTCGACGCGTTGGGTCATGTCACCCAGGGTGACCTCGTAGATATAGTCCTTTGGGATATCGGTAAAACCGGGCTGCGAAGTAAACACCCCGGCTGGATGCACCCTCTGCAGGGTCGCAACAAAGCCTCCGTCCGCATCAAGTACCTCAACCTTGTCTGCGCCAGGCTGGAATGTCGTAATTCGCACACCACTGCCCTGCGCGTGACAGCCAAGCACCCCAAAAGGGTCTGACAGTGTGGCGTCCAGCAGTGATTCGATCTGGTTAGCAGTCAACTGAGACATGAAATGACATTTTGACGGTTCGAGGCCCGGGGCAGGGAATCATACCGCAAACCAGTTCCCGGGTTATGGGACTGTTGTGTGACTGCAGGGGAACCTACTTCAGGGGAACCTCAGGGGAGCTTGACTCATTTAACATGGCAGACCTTAATGTAGTGGTCTGCCTGGTCGCTGGAACAAAATATGTTTATTAAGCTGATGATTCTGGTTGTCATCCTCGCCTGCGTGGGTCCGTTTTTTGTTAAGGGCCCGGATGGTCAACCGCTGATGACCCTGGAAGACTGGATGCCCGCTAACCTTGCGGCGGCGCCGACGGCTGTCATCAATGCCCCACCCGAAAAGGTCACCGTGTACAAGTGGCAAGATGAAAATGGTGTGTGGCAGTTTTCCAATAATCCGGCTGATGCAGGTTCAGCCGAATCCATGGAACTCGATGGGAACATCAATATTATCCCTGCTGTTCAGGTTGAAACAGTTTCTGCTACCCCAAAACCCGCCGCTCCGTCAGCCGCAGCCATTCCGGCAGGTATGACCAGCGTGTCCCCCGAGAAGATCCAGCAAATGATGGATACGGTGAATAACCTGCAGCAAACCGTTGACCAGCGGAAAACGGATATGGACCGCGCAATCAGGCAGCAATAGGCCACAATTTTTTGTGCGCGGTGTCGAGCGACTGGACCACAACATAGGCAGGCCGAAACCCACGCCAGAGAGGTAATCACCGAAGTGGCCCCTGGTGTTAGAGTGACGGCCTGTTGCAGGCCTCTATAAAGAAGATGAAAACGAATATGAAAACAAATATGAAAACAATGTTCTTGTTGCTTATCCTGGTGATACTGCCTGCCAAGGCAATGGCTGAGACCACCTGGTTTGATCGTGCGCTTGAATTTCTTGGTCTTACCAGTGAGCCGATAGCGGCAGATTCGCCGCCTGCGCCCCCGCCGACAGCAGCGTTGCCTGCTCTGACTGAGCAGGTGCTTGAAGCTGCCCGCCCCATGGCGAGTGATGTCCTGGGTCTCAGCACAGCCATTACTGATCAACTCGGGGTGTCAAAGACCCAGGCAGATGGTGGTCTGGGTGTCCTGTTTTCATTGGCCCAATCGACCCTTTCAGGTGGAGACTTCGGCAAGCTGAGTGATATGGTGCCTGGTATGGATGCGCTGATTGCGGCCGCCCCTGCTGTTGCGCCACAGGTGGCAGGGCTCACTTCCATGCTGGGAGATGCTGGTAAGTATGCGGGTGCTCTACAGGGTGCAACCCAGGCCTACTCGCAGTTCAAAACGCTGGGCCTTGGGGTGGAGCAAATCCCCCAATACATTCAGGTCACCGATGAATTCCTGCGGGCATCGGCAGGAGAAGATGCCGTTAGTCTTTTCAATAAAGGGGTTGCGTCGCTGCTCGGCGACGAAAAATAAACGTTTCCTGGTGCTGCCGGATGGGGTCGCGGGACTACTTTCGACGTGACGGAAAGCTGAGAATCTTCGCAACGCCACGAGCCGGTGTTGTCGTTTGAGTGGAAGGGCCGCGGTAGGCCGCGGTAATTTTTGGGGAAAGTTCGTCAAACCGGTGCCACTCATTCTCACCAACGTAGGTGCAGGCGTTGTAGTCCTGCCGGTACTGACCAGACTTAAGGTAGCGTTCAGCAAACTGCTGACCATCCGCCGACAGGTGGCTCGGGCCGAGTTCGCCATGCAGGGCTGTTGTCAGAAAAGCAGGGCCTGTCATGTCCTGCATGCGTACACGTGCGATTGCTGAGCCGGCGACTTTTTCCAGATGGTCTGACAGCAGGCGATTGGTGACAAGCCACGCAACAAACGCACCCAAGTATTCAACGTTACGGCCATCGCCGCCCAGGCGGAGCTCTTCATAAGAATTGTTCATGGCGTTTTGTCTGCCGCAGCACGAAAAGGCCGCAAAATACCACACCACGACCAGGTTGCCGAGCATTCTGCGATGTCTGAACTTAAGCAACAGCAGGGCTCCGGGGGTTACAATCATGTGGCATCGGCAATTGGCAGGAGAAAACAATGGCGCAGCAGTTTGTTGACCTCTCGGTCTACATTGACAACAACGAACATTCGGATCACCCCGGCGGTAGCCCAAAGGTTACCTACAGGACCCACAAGGAAACCGCGGGTGGACTAGCACACTTTTTCAAGGGCCTCAGGGAAGATCAACTGCCAGACGGTGAAGGCTGGGCCGTGGAGACGATCACGCTTTCCACCCACAACGGGACACACATGGATGCGCCCTGGCATTTCCATTCAACCACCGATCATGGCAAGCGCAAGGCGCCATCGATTGATGAAACACCACTGGAGTACTGTTTCAAGCCGGGCGTGAAACTGGATTTTCGAGATTTACCGGATGGCCACCTGGTTTCGGCCGCAGAGGTCGAAGCGGAGTTGGCGCGCATTGGCCACGAGTTGCAGCCGCTGGATATCGTGCTGGTCAATACGAGTGCAGGCGCCACTTTTGCAGAACCCGGTTACGTCGACCGCGGCTGTGGCATGGGCCGCGAGGCGACACTCTACCTGACCGAGCGCGGCGTGCGGGTAGTTGGCACGGATGGTTGGTCCTGGGATGCGCCGTTTAACCACACCGCCAAAAAGTGGGAGGAGACTGGCGATCCGTCTATTATCTGGCAAGGGCACAAGGCGGGACGGGAAATCCCCTACTGGCAAATGGAAAAACTGCATAATCTTGAGGTGCTTCCCCCACATGGCTTTACTGTAGCCTGTTTCCCGGTCAAAATCCGTGACGCATCGGCAGGCTGGACTCGGTGTGTCGCCATTATTGGCGATTAGTCAAAAAAATAACAGTAAAGTGGGAATTATTGAGCCATATTGATGAGATTATTAATCATTTGTGGTTTTTGTGGTTTATATTTGCTGAATAGCTGAGAGACCCGCTATTTTCGTTTGTGTTTTCGATTGGTGGGGCAGGTTGTAACCAGGCAGGTATTTGAGAACGATTCATTGCTTATCGATGTTGACGCTTCGCATTCTGTCTGCCCGGTTACATCCGGGCTGAACTAATGTTGTAGTATCAACCTCAGGAAAGGCGCATACAGGTACGCTCGGTGGATACTGACCAGAATCAAAATAACAGCTCACCTTCCTCTCACCCCTCGGTGCTGTTGCCAGACGCCTCGTTCCTGCTATACGGCGACTTTAGCCGTGTTGGTTTTGACCTGGTTATCACTAACCCGGCAGGCGATACGTTTGTTGTCCATGACTACTTTTCGTTTAATCCGCCACCTAACCTTGTCCTCGAGAACGGTACGGGCCTGTCACCGGAAATGGTGGCCGCCTTTCTGCAGTTGCCGTTCGAGGATGTCCTGTTTGCCGGGGAGGCAAACAGTGCGGCAGCACCTGTGGAAATTGGCAGCGTCTGGATTGTGTTTGGCGATGTGAAGGTGCGCCGCATGGGCGCAAATGGCCAGGTCGAGGAGATAGAACTCAAAAAAGGTGATGTCCTTTACAAAAACGACATCATCATCACGGGTGACCGGGCCTTCGTTAAGGCCAAAATGCTTGACGATACGCGGTTTCACCTGGGTAAAAACGCTCGTGCTGCGCTGACAGACTACGAGTTCAACGAGCAGGGCAAGCTGGGAAAGTTTGAGGCCACCGTTCAGGTCGGCGGCTTCCATTATCGTAGCGGCAAGATTGGCGAAATGCTCGCTGATCAGAACCGTTCACACTCAACGATTCGTACGCCATCAGCCGTCATTGGCATCAGGGGTAGTGAGCTTGACGGCACTGTAGATCCCTCGGGCCAAACGATCATTGTCCACAAGTCGGGTTACCTGGTTATCTCGGATATCAACAACCAGTCCGAGGTGATCCTGCAGGCCACTGGCAATACCGCGGTGATCGTCCTGAACGGCACGCCATCTTTTACGTCGGAACCAACGCCGCAGCAGGTAGATGCCCTGCAGGGTACATTGCCGCCGCCTGACGTGGGTGACGACCTGAACGGCGATGACGCAGAAGCAGAGGAGGAGAGTAGCCAGGACGAGGCACCAGATGCCAGGGGAGAGGCCGGGTGGGGGGGTGGG
>CAYGNA010000050.1:0-15806 GCA_964351065.1 uncultured Pseudomonadales bacterium | reverse complement strand
GAACTGGTTCCTGAACCGCAACGGTCGGTGCAGCTGGTTTACCTGTAGTGCCTGCCGGTGTTGTAGTGGCTGCCGCTGCGCGCTCGGTCGCAACAGATTCGCTGCTCGTATCACTATCACTGGATTCATCATCGCTGGAAGTTTCTGTAGCATCGGAAGAGGTCTCATCAGATGACGCTTCCTCCTCCTCTTCTTCTTCCAGTGCGATGTCCGGATCATCGGTCAGGCTCGCAGGCGGCGCAACCAGACGCGCCGGTGGTGTATTAAAGTCGGGGGCATAACCATACTGACTCTTGACAAGGTTGAGGGCGCCGCCATTGTTGCTCATGGTCACCCCACCTTCAGAAACACCTACATAGAGACCATCGTCTGTCGCACAATTCGCATCACAGAGGCGCGCAGAGTAGTTGGTACCACGAACAGATATCACCGCTGAAGGTGTTCTTACCTGGTAAGCAGTTGGCTGGATTTTGGCAATTCGACCTGTGATGGTGCGGAACCCACCCTTTTGAAGATTGAAGCTGGCACGATAGGTATTGCCTGCGCCAATCGCGGGTTCACCAGCCGCGGCCGGCGCTTCAACACCCTCGATCACAAAGCGGGAATCGCGACGAATTGCTACCTTGGTGCCATCCGCCAGTACAATCTGCGCATAACCACGTGGCCCGGTGACAATCACATCACCTTCATTGATTTGCGCACCACGGGAAAGAACGCGCGCCTGCGGCGCCTCGACATTTACAACGCCGATAGAAAACAGTACCCGGCCGACATTCGCCAGTGCCGGGAAACTCAGTAGCGTTGCAACCAATGCAACGATCAGGGCCGGAGCCATTTTGAAGTCAGTTTTCATGTCAGCCCCCCTTAGTTAAACAGTTTGCGAAAGGTGAAACCAATCTCATACCGCTCGAACTGGTAGAGACTCACAGTTGAGTCCTTTTCGCTGTAATTGACTCTAAATGTCGTATTCCAACCCGACATGGGGAACCCGCTGAAACTTGCACCAAGCGCAACAGAGTAAACATCATCCTCTCGATCAAAACCAAAAAACTGCAGGTCGTACTTCGTTTTCATGGCACTTGCCTCGGCGAAGTAGGACCGGCCGCCCTTGCCGAAGATCAACGTCGCCAGCTGGACGCCAAGCGCATCATTCGCAAAGGGTGAACCCACCTGAATCGGGTCTTCCTGACTGCCCGTCAGCGTGAGTGACGCCTGCCCACTGGAGAAACTGCGCGAGAAACCAAGCCCACCCATAAACTGGTCAACGTCCCTGATTTCGAGCGCAGGTTCCTGGAACCGGATCTCGCCATAACGGAAAAACAGGCTCAGCGATCCGGTATCGCCAACCTGGTGACCCAGCGACAGGGTCGCACCAAGATCCTGTTTGTTGTACTTCTGGTCCAGCGCCGAAAACAGGCTGTTCACCGACAGGCCGACACTATTGGCTTCACCGCGCCAGTTCCAGCCCGCAGAGAGATCAGCATTAGATGCATCGACAAAGGACGTTGATGGATTGGATCTGTGATCCAGGCGCAGACCGAACAACATTTGTGTGCCGGCTGTAACGGGTCTGGTCCACATGGCGCCAAACATGGCCTGGGCGAACGCTGAGGACTGGGCCAGGTTATTCTGGTTCAAACGAAAATTCAGGAATCTCTCTTCGTCGGTGGCTGCTGGCGCGTTGCTGTCATAGCCGGTACCAAAATCAATATAGTATTGCGAGGACGGCTTATAGGCCCTCGACTTGTTGTCAATGGCCGCGAGGTAATTGTTCACCGCTGATTCGACCTGGGGCGGGGGGCTCTCGTCCATCAATCGCTGGAACTCGAGTCGGGCCAGCTCATTGTCGCCAATGTCAAAGTAGGCGCGGGCCAACTCGAGTCTTGCACCGGCAAAAGCTGGTCGACGCGCTACCAGTCGTTGCAGGCTGAAGATTGCTTCGCCTGGTCTGGCGCTATCCAGTGCCGCCACACCCAGCAGGTAGTCAAATCCGTCACCACCGGCCCATTCCAATTCCCTGGGTTCCAATAGCCGATAAGCGGCTTCTGCATCGCCCTGTCGAAGATACTCCCGGGCCTGTTGATAAATCGCCTCCTTATCACCAACGGCTGCTGCCTGCAGGGGTCCAGGCAGGACCACGCAGACGATCAGCAGCGTAAGCGCAAGGGGACGGCTCAGGGAATAAAGAGTCCGTGCATATGACATAGGTAATCTCTGAATCATGAAAAATTGTTGTTCAATTTCGCCCGACAGCGAATCCTGGAATAAGGGTTCCTATCGTAGAACGGCAACCGGGCGCAGTATAAACCTTTGACGTACCAAATTGCAGGTGCGCTCCGTTACTCAAGCATCTCGCGGCTGACCAGTACACCGCGAGCAGGATGAAGTTCAACCAGAGCAGCCGTCATCTCCCTTGTACCCTGCGCGAGATTGGGCGAACCAGGATACGCCGCGTGGGTACGACCATGCTGCATTGTACTGAACACGTGAACATGACCCAGCGCCAGGTAATCAAGTCCGCTTGCCTCCACCTCCATAGGTGTTATGAGCGAAGAAAACATCTCAGCACCACGATTTACGTAATAGCCATGGGTAATGCCGATATACCATTCGTCGCCTTCACGCGCGGGCACGACTGCAAGCGGTTTGTGACCAGGATGATGATCCACAATACCCCGCCCCCAGAAACGGACGCCTGGAAATGCCTCATCCAGCAACCCACCGGCTTCTTCACGAATAAAGTGGACGTGATCACCCGCATCCCGCGGGTCGTAACGGTGATAGACAGAGTAGTCAGCCAGACAGTCATGGTTGCCGGTGACCATTACCACGGGGCAGCGCAGGCGCGCCAATTGGCTGCTGGCAAAATCGAGACAGGCCTCATTGACCCGATTGTGATCAAACAGATCCCCTGCAAGCAGAAATACATCGACATCAAGCGCAAGCGCCCGGTCTATTACCCGGGTCATGCCGATTTGACCGGGGCTCTCGGCACCCGTTGCGCCTATTGAATTGTCCAGGTGGATGTCGGATGTATGGAGCATGCGTAGATGCGGTCGCATTGGATCACTTACCCTTGAATGCAGGCTTGCGCTTTTCCCGAAACGCACGTCGTCCCTCAGCACCGTCCTCGCTGTCGCGAACACCCAGCAGGGCATCCCTGGCGAGAGCGGCCTTCTCAGCTGGCCCCCTGGGAAGAGTCTGGTCCACAAAACCCTTGATTGTCTGCACTACAAGCGGCGCACTCTCAGCAAGGATTTTGGCAAACTCGAGCGCTGCTGCCATCTGCTCGCCCAGTGGCACCACCCTGTTGACCATGCCGACTTCATGCGCCCGACCTGCAGTGAGATCCTGACCCAGCAGCATAAACTCCATTGCCACCTTGTGTGGAATCCGCACTGCACAACCTGCAATCAGCCCACCAGTAAACCCTACCTGGGCCTCGGGATACTTGAAAATGGTGTTGTCTGCTGCAACAACCAGATCACACATCTGCACAAGAATGTAGGCACCGCCGATACAGTAACCCTGGACACAGGCAATGATGGGTTTTTTTGTCACCACGCCGACACCCGGTACCCCCTGCCACATTTCACGGGGTGGGTTTTTGATGTCAGCACCCACGGAGAAGGCCCGGTCACCCTCTGCGCTCAAAATGGCAACGCGAGCCTCTCCCGCGTCAAACGCCAATAATGCGCTCCTGAGGGCCAAAATCGCGTCCTCATCGAGCGCATTCAGCTTCTCCGGCCGATTCAGCCTGATGTGTGCAATACCGTTTTCTGTGGTGTAACTGACACCTGTAGACATCCAAGCCTCCCAAAAGTCTCGACCTCGAACTCAGGATGCTAACAGATGTTCATCCTCCACCAACAACCGGCTGTTTGAAGAGAACTGCTTGCGCAGAAACGACATCTGGTCGCCGAGTATGCGTCCGCTGTGAGACAGGGCCAGGTATTCCGCGTGGTTGGGCTGGTAAGGCAAGGCAAGCAGGTCCATGTTGCATTCAGCGGTCGACTGGCTACCTTTCCGGGCATTACAACGCTTGCAGGCAGTAACCACATTGGTCCAGATATCCTCGCCGCCCCGCGAGACGGGAATGACATGGTCACGGCTAAGGTGAATATCAGCAAACCGGTTGCCACAGTACAGACAGATATTCTGGTCACGCCGAAACAGCGCGCGATTGGTCAAGGGCGGCTGCTTGCGAAGACTGTTAAAAACCTTGCCTTTGCAGGCGATAATGCTGGTCAGCTTCATCACCGTCTGCTCCCCGGTGAGCCTCGAATGGCCGCCATGTACTGACATTATTTCTTCACCATAGCTCCAACTGACCAGTTCACGGGCGTGAAGACAAACAGCTTCCTGCCAGCTAAGCCATTCTATGGCCATACCTGCGGTATTGATTCGAAGGATTCTGACACTCATATCACGACTCTCGAGTAGTTGGCGTTAGCGTCTGGCTGCAAAAAGTGGTGGCAAAAAAAAGCCCCGAACGCTCTGGCGGTCGGGGCCTTGTGTTGCAGCAGGCAAGTGTGACTTCTCACGGTATGTTCGGTTTGAAGGAGCCTGGGCAAAAAAAGCCATTGTAACGAGGGTATCTTTCTATTTGGATTCATCAGACAAAAATCCAACCAGTAACTGAACTGAAAAGTAATCATAGTCCTGACGGCAATTTAATCAAGTCCTGACCCCGGTCTGTGCGCCGCGCGGGAGTATTATGCAGTAGAATTCAACATATCCTTTACACCATATTTACAAGCAATGAAGTCATTCTGATGAACAAAGACGAGGTATACGCAGCACCACTGCCAGAGGTCATGGATTTCAGCTTCGACGCCCGGGTTGCCGATGTGTTTGAGAACATGATCAACCGATCAGTACCCGGTTATGCCTTTATGCTTGATCTGGTTGGCGTCGTCTGTACGCTCTACTCGCAACCAAACACAAACTGCTATGACCTGGGTTGTTCACTGGGTGCATCCACGCTGATGATCCGTCATCATGTGCCCGCCGGTTGCCATGTGATCGGCGTCGATAACTCCCACGCAATGGTTGAGCGCTGCCGCGCCAACATCAATCGCGATCACAGCGAGGCATCGGTGGAGATCAGGGAGGAGTCTGTCCAGGACACACAATTCAGCAACGCTTCAATTGTTGTGCTGAATTTTACGCTTCAGTTTGTACCGCCTGCCGAGCGCCAGCAACTACTGAATGACATTGCAGCAGGCATGATCCCGGGTGGTGCTCTCATACTCGCCGAAAAGGTGAGCTTGCCAGAGGCTCAGGGTGGTCCCGACATCATAACCCTGCATGAGGCGTTCAAGCGCTATCAGGGCTATAGTGACCTTGAGATTTCCCAAAAGCGCTCAGCGCTTGAAAACGTCATGATTCCAGATAGTATCGCAACTCATCGTGAGCGCCTCGCGCAGGCAGGCTTCGCGGAATCAGCAGAACTCAGTCGCTGCCTGAACTTTGTCTCAATTCTGGCCGTGCGTTAAATAGCCATGACAAATTACCTCACAGAATCGGAACACGACATCCTGCGCGCACAGATTAGTGCCGGTGATGCCAGCATCCAAATCTCCAAAGAGGTCGCACGGCAGTTCTTCACTCACGTAAGCAACTCTTCTGTCCAAAGTACCCTCGGCGAGTCAATCACCTTCAAAAAGCTCGTCATTTATGCCGGTATTTTTCTACCGATCGCGTTGCTGGTTGCCACACTCGGCGCCATTCTTTACCTGTTCGGTTGGGGGGCGGCTATCGGCATACCCCTGACTGGCGCTTTCTGGACAATCGTGGCTGGCCTCGCTGGCGCCAGGGGAAGTTGGGTTCACGATGCTGTGGGCCTCGCCGCAGGCATGGGTATCGCTGTGGTGATTCCGCCTGAATACAGCATACCTCTCGCCATGTTTACGACATCACTCATCATGTACCGACTCAATTACCTGCTTGCACAGGTTTGGCTGGAGCGGTTGGTCGCTCGCTCTTTTGTTGCCTACGACATGCTGGTGGAACACATCAAAGTACGGGATGTCGGGGTACAGGATGCCGCTAGGGTTTGACGAATGCCTGGCGGCACTTGCGCAGCATGAACCCCTGCCTAACATGGACGCGCTTGCGCGCGCACTTGGGCAACATACCGGAGCACATGGCAAGTCAGCTGAGTGGGATGGTCTGCTCGCGGCGCTGCCAGATCAAATCGCCGATGAAATCATCCTCAACCAGGCACGCGTCAGCGTTAAACTGACAGACCAACAGATTCATGACACCGAACGAAACCGGGCACTGCTGCGCGGCCTGATGCCATGGCGCAAGGGACCCTGGCAACTCGCGGGCGTCGACATTGACACTGAATGGCGCTCGGATCTGAAGTGGGCTCGACTTGCGTCGCATCTCGCCCCGTTGCAAGGTCGGCGCGTACTTGATGTGGGTTCCGGCAATGGCTATTACCTGATGCGCATGCTGGGTGACGGCGCCACCTTGGCGCTTGGGGTAGACCCGACGCTGCTGTTCCTGTACCAGTTCGCCGCGGCTAAAAAATCAGCACCGAGTTTACCGGCACATATCCTGCCGCTGCGTGGTGAACACCTGCCAGCCTTTGGCTCTTTCGACACGGTGTTCTCAATGGGTGTGCTCTACCATCGGCGCGCCCCGATTGATCATCTGACAGAATTATTCGGGTTCCTCCGACCCGGTGGTGAGCTTGTCCTCGAAACGCTGGTCACCGATGGTGATGAGACGAACGTGCTGATGCCCCGGGACCGGTATGCCAAAATGGCGAATGTCTGGTTTATCCCGAGCGCACTGGCCCTGGAAAACTGGATCAGGCGTGCTGGCTTCAAACAGGTGCGGACAATCAATGTCACGCAGACGACAACCGGGGAGCAACGACCAACCGAATGGATGACGTTCGAATCGCTGCCCCACTTCCTTGATCCCGCCAACCCTGCCCTGACTGTTGAAGGCTATCCAGCACCGACACGCGCACTGGTGCTGGCAGAACGCTAATCCAGCTGATGTCGTTTGCTGTGCATCTCCAGGTAGTGCCAGATTAAAGCGAGAATATCAGGCGCGGGACAAGGATCACTTTCGAGCAGCGCGTGCAGGTCAATCAGTGCAGCCGTCAATTCTGCATGACAAGCGTTAACGCCATGCAAGGTGAGGTCTGCTGGTACAGCCTCGGTAACGCTAACCGATATCAGTCCCCTGGCAGACGCTTCAGCGAAAATCCGCTTCATCTCGCTGATATCGGTCATGCGCCGGCTAACGCCGGATTCCATTTCCATGGCAAGGTAACCAAGCAGCATGGCGGTCATCCCACCATCAGACCGGACGTACGCAGCCTCGAGTCCTGGTAGCAGCGTTGTAACCACACGCTGGGCGAGCATGCGCAATGCGGACTCAGGACTGGGAATCATGCTGCGACCTCCGACTCTTGCCCTGTGGGTGCAAGATAGTCCAGCAGAATTCGATTCTGCCGCGCGCTCATGACCCAGCCAGCGTAGGCCAAAATGGCATCTTTGGACGCACCCGCCTGAAAGTCTTCAGCGGATGATATCCAGATTGCCAGCGCCTTTAGTGCGGCAAATACCCGCCACCAGCGAAATGCTGATTCATCAACTTCAAAACCGCTGGCGGCGGTCCATACATCTATTGCCTCGGATACAGGTAGCAGCCTGCCGGCCAGACCCGGTTCACCCCAGTGCCAGAGTGGGTCAAGTGACCAGGCAAGATCTTCCAGCGGGTCGCCCAGATGACACATTTCCCAATCCAGGATGCCTTTGATCCCAGCACCTGGTTCAAACAGGAAATTGCCGGTCCTGTAATCGCCATGGACCACACAAACTGCCTGGGCCGGCGGCGGCATGTTGCGCCAGAGCCAGCGAATGGCCGCACTTGCAATGGGCTGGGGTTCAAGCTGGTCAGCTGCAATGATCCCGGCCCAGTAGCCAAGTTCGCGTGCAGCACATTCGTTGGCGAGTGGTACTTCGGTAAACGCCGGGAAACCCAGCGCTACAGGATCCATGGCAGCCAGCTTGCCAAGCAGCATCCACTTTTCACGGCCGAGTTGTTGCCTATCACTTGCTCCAAGCGAACTGACATCCGTCTGGGCGCCGGTAATTTCCGCCATAATGCTGAAAGGTTGGCCCAGCAGCGACGGATCATCTTCCAGAAAGAGCGGCTCGGGCACGGGGATCATCGTCGGATAAATCGCACTGTAGGCGCCATATTCGAGCTTGCGTTCCGTGTCGATGAGGCTGGTGGGCGGATCGCGCCGCAAGATCAAGCCTCGCGTCGCACCGGATCTGTGGGCTTTTAGCCGAAAGGTCTCACGCGACGCACCACCAAAAATCTTCTCAACGCCGTCAATACTGACTGGCTCACCCCATTTCTCGGTCAAGAACCTCGCAAGCGCGGTCTCAACCTGCACGATGGAGAGCGCGTCACTCAAGGGGCCATGTCCAGTGTATCGACAAAACCGCTGGTTGCATGCGGCCCCATAATCAACTGCTCCAGTATGCCCTGGCCCTTGTGGGTCACCCCGCCTACATTGAGTTCAACGTCGCACATGGCCTGAATATGGATATCCCTGGGGTCAACGCCATCAACTGCAAACTCATCGTAGCCCGTCTCGAGTTCACCGTGATAACTCCCATGCTTCCAGTGCGGATGGGTATAGCCTATTCCCCGCATGTAGAAGTGCCAGCGAGGTGTCAGCAAAAAGTACCAGTCAGGCCCATCTGCCATTTCAAAACGTACTTCTGCACGGGCGGCATGACGGGTGCCGGATTTATATGTCATGTCGCAGTGCCAGGCCGTGGCTCGCGGCACTGTCGCCCCATCAATCACGGGAATCACGAGGCCGTTGCTGTTCCAGGCATCACCTGCCTCATCCTCATTCACAAAAAAATGGGTCGCAAAGTTCTCAAAGTTCAGTGGCGCCCAAAGCCAATAGAACTGCGGTTTCGCCGCATACGGGTTTGGTTGCGAATCGCCCTGGCCAATGCCCCTGATCCCCCAGCTTCGGTCACGGCAACCGCGAAACTCAAGCGGCGTGACTTCAATTCGCTGCCCTTTTACCTCCATCCAGCCGGCCCACGAACCAAACTGGGTCATACGCGTGACGTCCATCGCAACCTGGCTACCGCTGCGGCGCGTGAACCGGGGTTCTTCGTGCGGTAACGTGCGGGCGGTAAACGTCAACTCCGCACTGATGCCATTGGCCGGGTCATCACAACTCACTTTCAGCACCTCCAGCGGCTTTTCTATGGCGACGGCAATGGGGCCGACACTGGTGTCAAGGCGTTCCATGTGCATGACTTTTGAGCCGTAGACATTGTGCTGGATACCATCGATGACGACAGAAAAGGCGCCATCGAGTACATTAACGTAGGGGTAGATACCCATCGCTACCGCAAAAAAAACATCACCCGAGCGGTTGTAGCCGTTAAAAAAAAATCGATCGTAGAAGTTACGGTTGGCACCGGTATATGCCACTGGCTCCGGTGTCTGGTGAAGCGGATAGTCGTCGCCCTTGGTAATCACGGCATTCTTCCGGTAATGAAAAAAGTATTATTGCAGAGCATCAGCGCTAGCCGCAATGCACCGAAACAAGGCGCCCAATTACCTCTTGCATGGTCGCCTTGCAACCTGTTTATATGATGCTGCACCTAGAGGTCTGGAGTGAGGAGAAGGCTGTGACCAATACCCAACTGAAAACCCTGGGCGAGCTTCGCTCAAGCGGAATCCAGGTACTGCCGGTACGGGAAGAAATGCGTCGGAACCTGATGAAAAAGCTTTCCGCTGGCGACGAGGTCTTCCCGGGGATTATTGGCTACGACGACAGCGTCATTCCACAGCTCGAAAACGCGGTCCTCTCCGGCCAGGACATTATTCTGCTGGGCGAAAGAGGCCAGGCAAAATCTCGCATCATTCGCAGCCTAACATCACTGTTAGATGAGTGGACGCCGATACTTGATACGGTGGAAATACCGGAAAACCCTTTCAAACCCATTAGTGCCCAGGGCAAAAAACTCGTCCTGGAAAAAGGTGATGCGACCCCGATTCGCTGGCTGCATCGCGACGCGCGATACGGCGAGAAACTGGCAACGCCAGATATCACCATCGCGGATCTGATCGGCGAAGTTGACCCTATCAAGATCGCCGAGGGCCGCTATCTATCCGATGAAGAAGCGCTGCACTTTGGCCTGGTACCCCATACCAACCGGGGTATCTTTGCGATCAATGAATTGCCGGACCTGGCCGAACGTATCCAGGTCGGCCTCCTGAACGTAATGGAAGAAAGGGATATCCAGATTCGTGGTCATAAAGTACGTCTTGACCTGGACATCCTGATTGTCGCGACCGCAAACCCCGAAGACTATACCAACCGGGGACGCATCATCACGCCACTAAAGGATCGCTACGGCTCCCAGATCCGCACCCACTATCCAGAATCCGTGCTGGAAGAAATTACCATCATGGAGCAGGAGCAGGCCAAAATGGACCTCGGCGAGTTCCGCGAAAACGTGCCGGCTTTTATGCAGCAGATCATCGCCGAGATTACCCAGCTCGCCAGGAAATCCCCCGATATTAACCAGCGCAGCGGCGTCTCTGTACGTGCGTCTGTCGCCAACTACGAGGCGCTGATAGCCAACGCTTTGCGCCGGGCAATTCGCTGTGGTGAGCAGGATATCGTGCCGCGTGTATCAGACCTGCCATTTATCCTTCCTTCGTTGCAGGGCAAAGTGGAATTTGAGGCCATGGAAGAAGGACGCGAGGGCAGGATCATCGACAAATTGGTGAATGAAGCCGTGAAATCGGTGTTCTCCCGGTTTACCGATCCGGATGAAATGGAAGCGCTGGCGCTCGAATTTGCCGATGGCATCAACGTGACTGCAGGTGAATCCATCCCCTCCGCCGACTACCTGCCCATCATCCGAAAAATTGAAGGTATGGACGCCGCCGTTGCCAAACTCGCCGGCTCAGATAACGAAGCCCTGCGTGCATCAGCAGCAGAGTTGATACTCGAAGGGCTTCACCTCAATCAGTTGCTGAACAAGGACCGCGTCAACGGCAGATCTACCTACCGGGGATAAACCTCCGCAAGGCACCGACTGGCTAACAGCCAAGGCAAAACCACTATGTCAGAATCAGAGTCAGACCGAACCCAACCTGATGCCGACGAACCAAGGCGGCGTCCGACCGCTCTGAATCGCTATTCCGAGTGGGATGGCTCGCAGAACGCAGAGCTTGATCCCGATGCGATCCTGAGTGCAATTTCCGAGGACCTGATGGAGTTTGGTGACCTGCAGCAGGCCATGCGCTACCTCATGCAGCGCGGCATGGAATCGGAAGACGGCAGTTATATTCGTGGCCTGCGCGATATGCTTCGCCAGCTCAAGGACCAGCGTAACCAACGACTTGAGCGATACGACATGGGCAGTGTCATGGAGGACATCAAGCGCCAGCTCGACGAAATACTCGATATGGAGAAACAGACCATCCAGCAATGGATGAGTCAGGATCAGGCAGACAGCGAGTCCAGGAAATTCATGGACGACCTGATGAAAGACATCGGTGACGAGCCAGAACAGCCGTTGGACAGCACGCAAGCGCCTGCAGGGGACACGCCACAGAACTTTTCTGACAAGGTGTTGGGCGATATCGGCAAGCAAAACCAGGACTTTATTACGAATTTGCCGAACGACGCCGCTGGCAAGGTACGCGCTCTGCAGGACTATGAATTCCTTAACGCCGACGCCCAGAAAAAATTCCTGAAGCTGGTAGAACAACTGCGCAAGTCGATGACCCAGTCCTTCTTCAAGGACGTGGAGAACATGGTCAACAACATGTCCCAGGGTGATATCGAGCGCATGAAGAGCATGGTCAGGGACCTCAACGAGATGCTCGTCAGGAAAATTGCCGGTGAGGACCCGGGCTTTGATGAATTTATGCAGAAGTACGGCGACATGTTCGGCGACAACCCGCCGCAGTCACTGGACGAACTGCTCGCCCAAATGCAGCAACAGATGGCGGCCACCCAGTCACTGTTCAACTCCATGTCACCCGAGCAGCAACAGCAACTGCAGGACATGATGAGCGACAAGTTTGGCGACCCTGAACTGAACGCTGAACTCGCCAAACTAGCCAAGGAGATGGATTTCCTGAATCCACAGGGCAAACGTTATGACTTCTCTGGCGACCAGGAAATCGACCTGCAGGCCGCCATGGAACTGATGCGGGAGATGCAGCAACTCGATGAACTCGAGCAGCAAATGCAGCGCGCCCAGTATGATGGCAAGGTTGATTCAATTGACGCTGGCCGGGTTGAGGAACTGCTCGGCAAAGAGGCCGCAGAAAACCTCGAGGAGATGAAGAAGCTCCTCGAAGTGCTGGAGAAAGCCGGTTACGTTCGCAAAGACGGCAACAAGTGGGAACTGACACCACGGGGAACCCGATCCCTGGGCCAGAAGGCACTGGGGGAAATTTACCAGCGTCTGAAAAAGCAGTCCCTCGGTAATCATGCCGTTCCCGAGGAAGGTCGATTCGGTGAGCGTATCGAAGAATCCAAACCCTACGAATTTGGCGATCCCTTCCACCTGCATATGCCACGAACGCTGCGCAATGCCATTGATCGTGACGGACCTGGCGCCCCGGTACGCCTGCGCATGGAAGATTTCGAAATTTATCGCAGTGAACAGATCACGCAGACAGCCACCGTGCTCATGGTGGATCTGTCCTGGTCGATGGCGCTGCGTGGCTCATTCCAGTCCGCCAAGAAGGTGGCCATGGCGCTGCACAACCTGATTTCCAGTGCCTATCCCAGGGACTCGCTGTACGTGCTCGGATTCTCGGCCTATGCCAAGGAAATCAAGGCACACGACCTGCCCTACCTGCAGTATGACGATTACCTGTTGGGTACCAATATGCAGCACGCCCTGATACTGGCGGAGAAACTGCTTGCCAAACACCAGCAGGGTACAAAGCAGATCATCATGATTACCGATGGTGAACCCACCGCGCATCTTGAGGAAGGTCGACCCGTGTTTGCCTATCCGCCAACGCCTGAAACCATTTCGAAAACCTTGCGCGCGATCAGGAGTTGCACAACCAAAGGCATCACCATCAATACCTTTATGCTCGACCAGAGTTATTATCTGAAAGCTTTCGTTGAGCAGATGACAAAAATCAACGGCGGTCGCGTCTTCTATACAGAGCCGCACAACCTGGGCGAATACATCCTGGTGGACTACGTTCAGAACAAGCGCAAGAAACTGGGACGTTAGCCGGAAAGGCTGTCCAAAGGCTTTGGCTAAAAGGGTGCCACACTTTCAAAGGTCAGGCGTTCGCCCCTGACCGGATGGGAAAATCCCAGTCGACTCGCATGCAGCATCAGGCGAGGTGCCGCCTCGAACGCTTCCCTGTGCGCGTAGAGATCACACCCGAGGATTGGGTGGCCGAGATGCGCGAGATGGACCCGCAGCTGATGACTACGACCCGTCACGGGCCGAAGGCGCAGTCGCGTTGAGTGCCCTGATCGATGTACCACCTCGACATGAGTCACCGCAGACTTGCCCTCAGGATCCACGCGGTGCCGGGGGCGCGCCATCGGGTCAGCACCAAGAGGCAGGTCAATAGTGCAGTGGTCGTCCTTTACATTGCCCCAGACGAGCGCCGAGTACTCTTTGTCTACCTGCCGCTCGCGGAATTGCCGGCTCAAATCCCGGGCCGCTGGCTTATTGAGAGCCAACACCATCAAGCCAGACGTATCCAGATCAAGTCGGTGAACGATATCGATATCAGCGTAATCGAACACCAGGCGCCGGGTGACACAGTCTTTGACAAACCGCCCCGGTACAGACAGCAGACCTGATGGTTTGACCACGACAACCAGGTCAGCATCCTCGTATACGAGTGTGATTTCTTCATGGCAGGGCGGTGGGATATGGCGAGTGAAGTTGTCCACAAATTTCCGTATAGTCCAACCTGATTTTTGAAATCACGATATCACAATGGCAGGCGACAAGGATCCGCTACTCGACGCGATCACCAGCGTGGTGCCTAAACTGCTCGGCACCCTGGACGTTTTCGAGCAATTACAGGAGCGGGTACCGCAGGGCGATTACCACGCGTTTGCCGAGTTGCTGGCACCTCATGCCAGCGAACTGGCAAACGCTGCACTCGCCTTTTCAGCCGTCGAGGTGCCGGAAGATCTGGCCGAACTTTGCGAATTCATTACGCAAAGTTGCACCTACGCGCTGCGCGGCGCGGAGAACATCAGCCAGTACGAGGAGGGGTTTGGCATGATCATGCGCGCCATGCGCGCCATGCGAAAAGCCCAGAGTAGCATCTATCCCCTGTCACCTTTTATGTCCCCGGTCAGCCAGTATTTTCTTGAGCCAAAGGCCAGGACCAACACCAACCTGATTGCAGCACTGGGAGCAGGCGCCGGCCGCGAGCAGGTTGGTCTGCGTCACGCCAGCAACAGTCTCGAAGAACGCGGCGGCTTCAGTCTCTACGTGCCTGAAAACCTGGCGCTGGATTGTCCGGCATCTCTGGTTGTCGCCCTGCACGGCGGTACAGGCCACGGTGCCGATTTTCTCTGGTCCTGGCTGCGGGAGGCCAGAACCCGGGGTTTTATTGTGCTCGCTCCGACATCCCAGCAGGATACCTGGTCGCTGATGGGAGAGGAGCATGATCTGCCCGCCCTGCTCGGAGTGCTCGATTTAGTGCGATCGCACTGGCTGATAGATGATTCACACATCCTGCTGACAGGTATGTCCGACGGCGCCACCTACAGCCTGCTGGCGGGTCTACAGTCTGAATCACCCTTTACCCACCTGGCACCATTCTCAGGTGTACTGCATCCCGAAATTGTCATGTCGGGCAATCTGCAATTTGCCAGCGGACGGGACATATACCTGGTCCATGGCACGCGGGACTGGATGTTTCCAATTGAATCCGCCTACATGGCACGGGCGGAACTTGAACAGGCTGGTGCCAACCTGACGTTCCGTGAAATTGAAGGTTTGTCCCATACATATGCGCGGAGCGAAAACCCCTCGCTGATTACCTGGTTTAACAAGGAACTGGTATTACCATCATGAAACACCGTTACACCTTTCTGGCTCTCCTGCTGCTGTTCCCACTACTGGCACAGGCTGAGAAGCGACCGCTCGTCATTATCCACACCAATGATTTCCACGGGCATATTGCCGAGGAAAACGAGTACGCCGGCGCTGCCCGTATCGCCAGCCTGGTGAAAGAGACCCGCGCCAGCAATCCTGCGGTGCTGGTGCTGAATGCGGGTGACAGTATTTCTGGCACACCGGTGTCAACCATGTTTCGCGGCGCACCCATTTTTGAGGTGCTGAACCTGGTGGGCTATGACGCGGCCGTGCTGGGCAATCATGAATTTGACCATGGGTTTGAGCGCATCGAAAAGTTCAGGGAAATAGCCAACTATCCGCTCCTGGCAGCAAACGCATTCGCGCCCGACGGCAGCCTTATTGGTGATGCGCCTATGCTGATCAAGGAGGTGGGCGGGATATCCGTTGCTATCATTGGGCTGATCACTGACTACACGCCCAACATGATCACGCCCACCGGTAACGAGGGCATCAGTTTTGCGCCACCGCTCTATACGCTCTCAGCCCTGGTGCGCGCGGTTCGGCCAGAGGTTGATCTTGTGGTTGCACTCACGCATATAGGCCATGAAGAAGAAAAAGAACTGTCGAGAACTGTACCTGGCATCGACATTATTGTTGGCGGGCATTCCCAAACGAAGGTTTAGCCTCCCGTAA
>CAYGNA010000049.1:0-16221 GCA_964351065.1 uncultured Pseudomonadales bacterium | reverse complement strand
TGCGGACAGACAAGGCGTTCGTTCGCTGTTTGCCTCGAGCCGGATTTAGTATTAATTTAACCTGAAAAACTAGGACTAAGCTTAACCCCAGTACGTCGGCAGCTATATCGATTCGAGTTTGACCGTTGCTGATTAAGGGCACCTGATGACCCCGCTTTCAAAACGCAGGCTGTTGATTGCCTCATCCTTTCTGCTACCGCTTCTTGTGTGGTCAATGTTCGCCTATGTGCCCTTCGTCTGGCACCCGATGGTCACCGTGACAGAGCCCGGCGATGTGGCCTACTTTCGCACCGGCATGCAAGTAGAACGGGGTCAGTTCGAGGCGGAGGTGATCCGGCTTGAGACAGACGGCGGTCAACTGCCAGATGGTTATCGATCAAATCCCGTTTATTTGCCTGCGCCCCACCAGGTCTTTAGTGCCCTGTACAATGCGTTTCTGACAGAGCCAAAACGTCGCAGTGAGCAATGGCTGCACGAAAGTCTCTGGCACAGTATCACCATCATCTTCTGGGGTTTTACACTTTCATATCTGATTGGCATCCCGCTCGGTATATTGTGTGGCAGCTATCAATCGATGGCCTGGCTCACTGAGCCGTTCATTGAGTTTTTCAGATATTTCCCTGCACCAGCCTTTGGTGCACTGGCCGTCGCCATTCTCGGAATTCACGACGCGCCCAAAATTGCCATCATTTTCATTGGAACCTTTTTCCAACAGGTGTTGATTGTGGCCAACACGACCAGGTTGCTTGACCCAACCTTGCTGGAGGCAGCGCGCACGCTTGGCGCAAAAGGACCAACACTTCTACTAAGGGTTGTAGTGCCGGGCATTCTCCCCAATATCTACCGCGACTGCCGGATCCTGCTCGGCTGGGCGTGGACCTACCTCATGGTGTCAGAACTGATCGGTGCGAGCTCAGGTATCACCTGGTTCATCACGCAACAGGCAAGATACAAGAATTTTGACAACGTGTTCGCAGCCATCCTGTTGATCGGCATTATTGGCCTTGCAACCGATGTCATTCTTGGCCAGGTGGGTAAACGCTTTTTCCGGTGGCAAGGAGCGACGAGATGACGTTACTTGATGTACGCCATGTGACAAAGCGGTTTGGTGACGCCGAGATTCTGCGCGACATCTCCTTTTCTGTCATGGCACGCGAGTTCATTACGGTTGTTGGGCCCTCTGGCTGTGGCAAATCAACCCTGGTGCGAATGCTGGCCGGCCTCGAACCTGTCAGCGACGGAGAGATACTGATTGATGGCAAGCCCGTTTCCGGGCCCGGCACCGACAGGGGTATGGTATTCCAGAAGTACACCCTGTTTCCCTGGATGACAGTCAAACAGAACGTAATGTTTGGGTTGTCCCTGAATGGTTCGGGCAGGGCAAGTGCGGAAGGACAGGCACTGCAATGGATTGAAATGATTGGTCTGTCACGTTTTACCGATCATTTTCCCCACCAATTGTCGGGGGGTATGCAACAGCGAGTTGCTATCGCCCGCTCCCTGGCAACCGGGCCGCGTGTGTTACTGATGGACGAACCCTTTGGCGCACTGGACCCGCGAACCCGTCAGAAGATGCAAAAAAACCTAGTGGAGATCTGGCAGAACATTGACATCACCATTGTATTTATCACGCACGATCTGGATGAGGCGCTGTATCTGGGTGACCGCCTGGTGCTCATGCAACCCAACCCGGGTGAGTTGCAGCGTATCTTGACGGTCGATATACCACGTCCGCGGGATCGGGCAGTCATTGAGTCGCCCCGCTTCATTGCGCTGAAGAATGAACTGGATGCTCTGATGCACCATGATGAGAACGAGGATACCGATGAGATTGACATCCCCTTGCAGATGATCAGGATGGCCCCACCGCACCAGCGATAGTCGCAACTGCAAGCATAGCGGCCAGCATTAACTGAACTAGAAGAACTTGTCGCTGAGCTTGGCCTTGTCCCAATAAAACAGGGCCGCGGTGAGTCCCCAGCCAATCCACATCGTCCAGTAAGCGAACGTATCCCATTTGCGTAGTGGATGTTCGCTGATCTCTGCTTCTTCCTCACCCAGAGGGCCGCCAACGAGTTCCGGGTGTTTTATGCCGAGATACAGGACAACCGTAAATGCCAGGGTACCAATCGCGAAGGAAATTGCTTTCATTTCGTCCATAGCAAACTACCTCCTGGCCAACTCACAAACTGGTCAATCGTTTGGTGGGGTAAAAAGCCAACAACAATTGTTCCTTAATGGACAACGGTTGAGCTTTGCCAGCGCCAATTTGTCCAACATCGGTGTCGCCGCAGTAGGTGCCGAAAAGCCGATCCCAGAGGATGATATTGCAACCATAATTGGAATCAGCCTGCTCTCGCTTGTGGGCATGATGGCAATGGTGCTGCTGGGCAGTGGCAAAAACCCAGTCATAAACCGGCATGGAAATCAGCGGCAAATTCGAATGATTCAATTTTCCGTTCCACATACCGAAGGCTGCTGACACCGCGATCACGTCATCGCTTGCGCCCAACAGGGCGAGAAAAATCGGCCCACTGATCGCAAGTGACAGATACTCGAGTGGATGGGTACGATCGCCTCGCAAACAACTCATCTTCGTAATGTGATGATGGGTTGCATGCATACGCCAGAAGAACACGGATTCGTGCTGTACGCGATGCAGCCAGTAATACACGAAGCTGGAACAAACCCTGAGCAGGATTGCACCGGCGACAAGCCCTGCCGCTGACTCGGGTGCAATCGTAACATCCAGCAGACTCCTGTCACGGATGGCCCTGAATCCCTCCGATATTGGGGTTCGGTAGAAGCCACCAATCAAAGGCCCCCACAACAGCGCGGCGAAGCCAAGCCAGAAAGCGTCTTCATACAGCTCGTGTGGCTTAAGCAACCAGTCCTGTCGCTTGGCCCAGATTTTTTCCGCCACCAGCAGCAACGGAACCGGCAGCACAATCATGATCACTGCATACAATTTGTGATGCATCCACTCGCCGGTCACCATCGTCGCCACCAGGAACATGGAACCCAGGACGAGAATGGGTTGAGCGACTGTCCAGAGCGTAGTGCTCAGGGTAAGGGCCCGTTGTTCTGTTTTTGACGCGCTCGATATCCCGTTAAGGTTTGCTGTGCCTTCACTCATAGTGCTTAACCCTTGTCGCTGGTCAATGGTTGTAACGCTGATTAAAAAGCAAGAAAGAGGCCAACCGTGAACGACTGAACCATTTCCGGTAAATTCAGCAAGCCAGGTCCTGGAGGTCGGCATAGGGTCAAAAAAACACTGATAAATCAGAGGTATAGCAAGCTCTCTCAGTTCCATACCCTATCGGGTTGATCACATGTATCCATAACTGGTCGTCCAGCCAGAGTAGTGACGCCCTCGAAAAGGGCGCTCGGCGCGTTGGCGGTGCACAATTTCCCCCCTGACCTCGATGAAGTGCCGCAATTGCGCGATGGCATAACTCTTGCTCATTCATAACGCCGGTAACGCTAATAACCTGGTCGCCAGGTCTGGTGAGAATTAACCCGACATAATCAAAAGATAATCAAGAGACAATCAAGAGGTAATGACGCCGTTATGAAGAGGTACTGGGGTCTTCTGCTTTCCGAATGGGTGACAACGGCTATTGTTGTGGTTGTCGCCATTGCGGTTGGATTTGGTATGTATGTTGGCGACCAGCGTGACAGCATGGTTGCCAAGGCTGAGGAAAGCCTGGCGGCGATCAAATCGCAACTGGCAACCGCCGTGAAGACGGCCGTCGCAAACCGCACACTGCTGACTTGTGATAACTCATTGGTTGATGCCGAAGTACTGGCAAATGATTACCTGAAGCTCACCGTACAACCCATGCCGATTAACCCGGCAAATTTGGGAGAAGGCTACGTAACGGCTGTTGTTGTTGAAAGCAAAAAAACAGCTGACGGTAACGATACGTTCAACACCGCCAGGCGCTTGTACAAGGCCCTGGACAAGTCAAAGGCATATACCCTTCGCGTGCGGGAAAAGGATGACGATGAAATCGCCTTCTCGATCCTCGTGACCGAAGACCCTGTGTGTGCAGGTAGCGCTAATCCGGCGGGTCCAGGCCAGGGTGGATCAGCAACCTAGGGAGAAGAAATGAACGCAAGCATTTACAGCAGGCTGGCCACCGCCATGGCATTCACACTCGTCTTGATGGGCTGCTCACAGGGCACCAGCGACGCGACCAGCACACCGGAAATACCGACGCCAGAAACACCGGCTCCAGAAATTGAAACCGGTCAGCAGCCGAACGACGACGCCCTAACAGCACAGAACAGCCTGACAGCGGAAGGTTTCATCGACGCCTTCTATTCATTTGATCCGGCACAGCTTGCGCCTTTCCTGGCCAATGCTGATGAGTCCGCGGTACGGGTTTCCTACTACCAGGGCTGGGCGCAGGGCGGTAACTACATCGTGCTCGACCGGAGAGCCTGCGAATCCGAATCACCTACTCAGTTCAGTTGCCCGATTACCGTGCAGGATGACCCGGTACAAGCCCTAAAGACCGGCTTTAACGTCACGGATACCTTTCATATCACGTTCGAAGGAACACAGATCGCCTCAATCAAAACGAGCTCAAACGATCAACCGATTTACTTTGAAGCGCGCAAGTGGGTCGAAGCCAACATGCCTGAAGTCATGACTGGCCCCTGTCTCGATCGCAACAAGGGTGGCAAGACCCCTGGGGACTGCGCACGGGCAATGACTGAGGGTTACAAGAAGTTTTATGCAGCGACCCGGGAAGCGGTGATTCCGGATTAGCACCAAACAAAGCGTTTACATTCGCTGTTCGAGATGTGCCGATACTTGTACTTGCAAAGCGCAACGGCCAGAAACGAGTTACCCACCGGGTTGCTGGCTGGGGAATCACTGGGCCGTGAGGTCTTCCCCGGCGACGAGCGGCAGGCCCATTGCCGTCCAGACAAGAATACCCTCGTCAATGACCGCCAGATTTTTGTAGCCAAGCTTCATCAGGTTTCTGACGACGTAATCTGACGCGGCATGCGGGCAAGCACAATACGCCACAATCCAGGTGCCATCGTTGGGCAGGTTTTCCCCGGCCCTGTCTGCATCACGGTAGTAGGGCATGGGTACGGCACCTGGAATGTGACTCCGCTGCCAGGCCGATGCCGGCCGCGTATCCAGCAGAATAAAGCGGCGTTTTTCTTCCAGCGCCTTGACGACCTGCACCGCCGCCACGTATCGACCTTCACGAAGCGTAAATTCAGGCTCTTCACCCGTCGGATTCAACACGTAATTCTCGGGTGCTGGTGGCGCGCGCAGTGGTTGTGGATCAGGACTCCAGCCCGATGCCTGGCTTCGCAGATAGGCGACCAGGGCATCAATCTCGCGCTCGGGCAATAGGTCTTTGAAAGCGACCATCGGTGTGCCCTCCCGCCCATGCTCGATTGCGTACTTCAGGAATGAGTCATTTGCATTCGCGAGTAGCGCGGGATCACCCAGTGAAGGTGCCGTAACACCCTGCCCGTCGGCGCCGTGGCATTCGGCACAGCGATCTGCATAGAGTGCCTTGCCACGATCCACGTCACCCTTGATGACATCGCTATCAAGCTGACGGGGCTGTATGCCTTCGACCTGCAGCAACCAGCGCGAAATCAGGCGAATGTCGGCTCTTTCGAGGGGTCCGCCAAGCTCTGTGCTGTACCCCTCCATGGCGGTGTTGGCGCGACCGTAACCAATAGTTGCAAACAGAAAGCTTGGGAAACCGGTCGAAAGCAGTGATTCTGTTCGCAGTGAAGGCGCGTGATCGGCCTTGTAGCCCGCGCGATCCTCACCGTGACAGAGCGAACAGTATTGTTGATAGAGCTGCTCTGCGCGCGCCATTTCGGTGTGATCGAGCGTCAGCGACCAGTCGGACGCAGCGAGGACCGGCAGGCAGAGTACCCAGCCCACTACAACAATCATTAAACGCATGGATTTCCCTCTCGTTGTGCCTGGCTACTGAAATTAGCTGATTCAAGCGTACTGTTTGAGCTCCCGCCTTGCAATCACCATCTTGTGCACCTCATCCGGGCCGTCAGCAATACGTAGCGCACGACCATTGCGCCACATTGCAGCAACGGGTGTGTCGTCCGAGACGCCGAGCGCACCCAGGCACTGGATCGCCCGATCCAGCACGTTCATCATCATGTTGGGCACCACTACCTTGCACATGGAAAGTTCCTGGCGTGCTTCTTTTTTACCCACCGTATCCATTTTCCAGGCGGCGTATTGCGTCAACAGACGCGATTGCAGGATTTCCATGCGGGAGGTTGCCACCCACTCCTGCACAAACTGTTTCTCAGCCAGTTTGGAACCATGGGTTTCACGCTGGTTGGCATAGCGACACATAATCTCGAACGCCCGCTCTGCCATACCAATTGCGCGCATGCAGTGGTGGATTCTGCCCGGACCCAACCGCGCCTGGGAAATCATGAAGCCACCGTGCAGCGGACCCAGCAGATTGTCGGCGGGTACACGACAGTTGTGGTACTGGATTTCGCAGTGGCCGCCACCACCTGAGTGCCCCATCACCGAGACCGGGCGAATGAGATTGAACCCGGGGGCATCTGTCGGCACGATGATCATGGAGGCGCGCTCATGCGGCGCCCCGCCGGGATTGGTCACCACCATGACAATGGCAAACTTTGCGCCAATGGCGCCAGACGTAAACCACTTGTGGCCGTTGATGACCCATTCATCACCGTCACGCACCGCGGTAGTTCGAATGCCGGTGGGATCAGCGCCCGACACGTCGGGCTCTGTCATGGAAAAACACGAGCGAATTTCACCTTCAAGCAACGGTTTCAGGTAAGTCTCTTTCTGCTCATCCGAGCCAAACTCAAGCAGGATCTCGGCGTTACCGGTATCCGGCGCGTTGCAGTTGAATACCCGTGAGGCTGGTGCCGATTTGCCGGTGAATTCGCACATCGCAGAGTATTCATTATTGGTCAGGCCCGCCCCCCACTTGTCGTCCGGCAGGTAAAGGTTCCAGAGCCCCAGCGCCTTGGCCTCAGCGCGCAGCTGCTTCATGAGGGGGGTATCCATACCATCCGGCGTGGTCTTCGCCTGCTCGGCAAATACGTTTTCATTGGGGATGATCTTTTCGTTGATAAACCGCTCAACCTGGTCGAGTACCAGCCTGGCTTCCTCTCGAATCTGAAATTCCATGGGCCTGCGTCCTTTTTCTTGTCGTGACAGATTTGACAAGTGTAGAAGCAGGCCCCGGCTGGCAATTGACCTGCATCAATCACCGGTGAATCATTTTGCCCGGTGATGACGCTGCCAAAGCGTTCTAGCTTTCGGCTGCTGGCACCTCTGGTGGTCGAAAGCGCATACCGGTAAGACCGCCATCAACCACCATTGCCTGGCCGGTAACAAACGTGGAATCGTCACTGGCCAGGAACATGGCCATGTTGCCAATGTCCTCGGGCTCACCGGAACGACGGATGGGGTGGATAGCTGCGAGTCGTGGTCGCATGGCCGCAGGCGTGTCCTCATTCTCGCCCGGCAGTCCATCCACCAGTCCCTTGAAGATGTGTGTCGCAATGCCACCGGGACAAATTGCATTCACGCGAATATCAAATGCTGCCAGTTCCAGCGCAACAGACCGCGTCAGGCCAATCACGCCAGCCTTGATACCGGAATAGACATGCGGCCCAAAACCACCCTGTACACCCGCCACGCTGGCCGTGCTAATGATGGAGCCAGTTCTTCTCGGCTTCATCACACGTGCGGCATGTTTCATCCCCAGCACAACACCGGTAAACATGGCGCCAATTGTCGCATCGTAACTCTCGCCCACTTCCAACTGGTCAATATCGCCACCCACGCCACCGAAGCCCGCATTGTTAAAAATGCAGTCAAGCTGACCATATTGTTCAACGGCCAGGTCAACGAGTGCGCGAACATCGGCCTCGTTTGAGACATCGGTATGCTGGTAACGCACCCTGTCACCTAACTGCGCTGCCAGGGCCTCGCCCGCCTCATCCTGCAGATCTGCGATTACCACCGCCGCGCCCTCGCGTGCAAACAGTTTCACCGTGCCTTCGCCGATGCCGCTTGCACCACCCGTAATGATTGCCACCTTGCCTTCAAGACGCGCCATTTCTACTCTCCCTGGTTTCTCATTGTCAGATTCTGGTTGCTGCGATCTGCTGGTCGGCCGACCGATGCCTAATGAGTGTATCAAACCGGCTCACTTTCCACCGGACACTGGCATACTGGCACATCGTTCTCCCGGCGCCACCGGGGCTCAGCGCATCGGCTTCTTCAAACAGCGGCTTCCAACGCCGGTGGGTTACTGACCAGTATTGAATTTGCCGAAGATGAGAAACAGCCGCGAATCTCTCCAGGAGTTCGTCGGTCGTGTTGCTAAATTCAAACCGGCCCGAAGTTGCCATCAGCATGGCGGCGCCAGGACACACGCACACCCAGGTTGCGGCCTCCATCAGGTACCAAATTGTTGTAGAGTCTGCGTTTGTCGCCTGCTGTAGAACGATGTCCGAACACAAGTTTTCAGTTTCAACTGCCATCGCTATTGTTGTTGCCAACATGATCGGGACAGGAGTCTTTACGAGCCTCGGCTTCCAATTGCTTGGCATACAATCAACATTTGTCCTGCTGATGTTATGGCTGGTAGGTGGCATCACAGCACTCTGCGGGGCACTCACCTACGCTGAACTCGGCGCCAGCCTGCCGCGCTCAGGTGGCGAATACAATTTCCTGGGCCAGATCTACCATCCTGCGGCAGGCTTCATCTCGGGCTGGATATCTGCCACCGTCGGTTTCGCAGCGCCCACGGCACTTGCCGCGATGACTTTTGGTGCTTATCTCAAAGCCAGTCTCGGCGGACCCCCAGCCTCCGTTATGGCGTGCCTGCTGGTTATTGGCCTAACGGCTATCCACGCATCGACGCGACGCGCCAGTGGTCGCCTGCAAACCGTGTTCACGCTGCTCAAAGTAGTACTGATCATCGTTTTCGTTATTCTGGTTGCAGCGCTTACCAGCACACCCCAGGAAGTTAGACTCTTGCCAGTGTCTGGAGATGGTGCGCTGATTGCCAGCAGCGCATTCGCTGTGTCACTGATCTATGTTAACTACGCTTTTACGGGCTGGAATGCGGCTACTTACATCATCAATGAAGTCGACTCACCCGAGACCTCCATACCCCTTGTTCTGTTTGTTGGCACGGCTGTCGTACTGGTACTTTATCTATTGTTGAATTACGTGTTCCTGTACGCCGCGCCCGCCCCGGCGATGAGCGGGAAAATTGAGATCGGCGTGATTGTGGCTGAACACGCTTTTGGAAAAGAAGGTGGTGTCATCATGGGCGCCGTACTGGCAACGCTGTTGATCTCCACCGTTAGCGCCATGGTAATAGCCGGGCCGCGCGTGCTCCAAGTGATTGGTGAGGACTTCCGGGTTTTTCGTGCGCTCGCCCACAAAAGCCAAAGCGGCATACCCCGTCGCGCCATAGTATTCCAGTCAGTCATAACGCTCGCATTTATCATTTCGTCAACCTTTGAATCAGTGCTGGTGTTTTCCGGGTTCGTGATGGGGCTGAATACGTTGTTCGCAGTAGCCGGCGTATTTTTCCTGCGTGCGCGGCGACCTCCGCTTTCCAACGCCAACACCACCTACAAAACATGGGGATACCCACTAACACCGCTCATTTTCATGGGCCTGATGACATGGACCCTGGTGTACATCCTCTTCACCCGGCCAATTGAGGGGCTGGCCGGACTCGGCATGATCGCCGCTGGCGCGCTGCTCTACTGGTTTTCGAGATCAAGAGAAACGCAATAAACGTCCTGGCACGCTGTTTCGCCTTGAGCCATACCGAAAAAGTTCGCCGGGTTGTACATAGACCAGAAGTGCTGACAACGACTACACTGCACTGGATAGCCACAACATAGGGCGGAACATGTCATCCGGGTCAAACGGAAGCGAGCCTAACACCACGCACATCCCCATGATGTTGTTCAAGGGGATGGTCGAACGAGCAGCAGACGTCATCGCACTGTTGGATGAGTCGGCCAAACTGGTCTACGCCAACCCATCTGCCGAATCGCTGTTTGGCTTCAGTCAGGCCGAGTTGCTCGGCACCAGTGTTTTTGACTACCTGCACCCCGAAGACCTGAATCTGGCTATTAGCGCATTTGCCACACTGATGAAACATGACGACCACGACCGAATTCTCCTGCGGTTCAGAAATAAGGCAGGAGGTTGGCGGCGCGTTGAGGTGTTGGGCACCCCTTACGAGGTAAGTGGGCACAATGGCATGGTGCTCAGTGTCAGAGACGTCACCCTCAGCCAGGCACTGGTCGAACAGCTGGCAAGATCCGAGGCGCTGTTTCGCGCGGCATTCAACGCAACTGGTTCGATCTGCAGCATCTCATTGCTGGATTCAGGCAAATTCATCGACGTCAACGATGCATGGGTCCAGACGACAGGCTGGTCACGCGACGAAGCAGAGGGGAATACTGCTATTGACCTGAATATCTGGGGCACACCGCAGAACCGGGATCATGTTATCAATGCAATATTGGAAGACGGCACGCTAAGGCAGTTTCCTGCCGAAATCACCACTAAAGATGGCAGCAAAAGAAGCCTGCTGATCGACGCGGAAGTGGTGGATTTCGATGGTGAACGGCGTATGTTCATCACCGCGATGGACATCACGGAACGGGAACTGATGGAGCAGCAACTCCGACAATCGCAACGCATGGAGGCCGTAGGACAGCTGACTGGCGGTGTTGCACATGACTTCAACAATATGTTGACGGTCATACTGGGGCACATCAGCCTGGCCCGGCACGGACAGGCTTCTGATGATGTGATAGGACGATCTTTAGCCGCCATCGAGGAAGCTGCAGATCGCGGCGCGGAACTTATCCAGCAACTGATGATTTTCTCCCGTCGTCAAACGCTTCACCCGCAGGTTACCAACGTTGCGACGACACTTATGTCGATGGAAACACTCATCGCAGCCACACTGGGCGGCGAGATCAGGATAGTGATAGATACAGCAGAAGCGCCTGAAGCCCGGAGCAATCTGGACCCGGGTTTGCTCGAGAACGCCATCCTGAACCTTGCAATAAACGCCCGCGACGCGCTGCGGGAAGGCGGCACGCTTACGCTGCGGCTGTCTGAACGTGTTCTGACTAACAATCAATTTGCCGCCCCTGGTGTAGTCCTGGCCCCAGGTCAGTACCTCTGCCTCGACATCATCGACGACGGTGAGGGCATGAGTGCCGAAACCGCAGCGAGAGCCTTCGAACCCTTTTTTACAACCAAGGCTGCGGGTCGTGGTACCGGCCTGGGATTGTCGATGGTCTTCGGCTTTGTCAAGCAATCAGGCGGGCATATTGACATCAAGTCTGCGGTAGGCGTTGGTACAAAAGTCAGCATTCTATTGCCAAAAACCTCCGAGCCCGAGAGACAGGACCCCGTCAAACCGGAGCCCCATGAGGATCTATCAGGCAAACGCATCCTGTTGGTAGAAGATAGCGCCGAGCTTCGTAGCGTGCTGGTACGACTCCTTACGTCCCTGGGTTGCGAGGTGACAGAAAGTGATGGTGACAACATTAGTGAGGTTCTTGCAACCTCGGTTGAATCGCCAGACCTGCTTCTTTCCGACGTTATTTTGCCAGGCGCACTGAGAGGACCTGAAGTCGCGAGACTTGTACAGCAAAGATTCCCGGCGGTGCAGACTCTCTTCATGTCCGGGTATCCACGCGAACGGCTGGGTAGCGAAACCATCGTTGATGATGAAAACCTTTTACAGAAGCCTTTCTCTGAAAGTGACCTTGTCAGAAAACTGTCCAGGGTACTGGCCATCAATACGAAAACCTGATTCCGCTGTTGCTGCCAGCAGGTCGTGGACTCAGCACAGGCACGACACCCTGTGTTAAGTCAACGGCGATCTTCACTGGGAACTCAGCGATAATGCGCGCCTTCGATACCCAGCAATCAAGGTTGTATACCAAGCATGAAATCAGTTGCACTGCGCATCGCAGAAGAGCTCGCCGTCAAAGAATCCCAGGTTAGCGCCGCCATCTCCCTGCTGGACGATGGCTCAACCGTCCCTTTTGTTGCCCGATATCGTAAAGAAGCGACTGGCGGCCTGGATGACACCCAGCTACGACATCTCGAGGAGCGCCTGCGATATCTGCGTGAACTCGACGTACGCCGGGAAGTTGTGCTGCAAAGTATTGATGAACAGGGCAAGCTCAGTGACAAACTGAAAGCAGACATCATGAGCGCAGACACCAAAACGCGACTCGAAGACCTCTACCTGCCTTACAAGCAAAAGCGCCGCACCAAGGCCCAGATCGCCCGCGAATCGGGACTTGAGCCGCTGGCATTGGCGCTTCTGGCTGACCCATCGCTCGACCCAATAGATAGCGCCACCAGTTACATCGATAGTGACAAGGCCGTACCCGATGCCCAGACCGCGCTGGACGGAGCCCGCCAGATCCTGATGGAAATTTTTGCAGAAGACGCTGACCTGCTGGCGCCGCTCCGCAACTATCTGCAGGAAAAAGGAGTGCTGGAGTCCAAAGTAGTCCCAGGCAAAGAGAGTGAGGGGGCAAAGTTTGAAGACTACTTCGACTTTTCTGAACCCCTCGCCAAAATCCCCTCCCATCGTGCTCTGGCACTGTTTCGCGGTCGCAACGAGTCCGTACTGCAACTCTCACTCAAGGTGGCAAACGAGGACACCTTTGAAGTGCACCCCTGCGAACAGTTGATTCGCCGCCATTTTGGACTCGCAGACGAAGGTCGCCCAGGCGATCCCTGGCTGCTGGAAACCTGTCGCTGGGCGTGGCGCATCAAGATTTTTTCGCATCTGGACATTGAACTGCGACTGGCTCTCAAGGAAATCGCCGAAAACGAGGCAATCAAGGTATTCGCATCAAACCTTGGCGATCTGCTGCTGGCAGCGCCCGCGGGTCCCAAAGCCACATTGGGTCTTGATCCCGGCCTGCGCACCGGCGTCAAGGTGGCGGTGGTTGATGCGACCGGCAAACTGGTCGATACGGCAACTATTTACCCGCACGCTCCACGCAATCAATGGGATGAATCCATTGCCGTGCTGGCCGCCATGTGTAAAAAACACGCTGTAAAGCTCTTGAGTATCGGCAATGGTACCGCGTCGCGCGAAACTGACAAACTCGCCAAATCGCTCGCCTCCCGTCATCCGGAACTGGGTATCACCTCGCTCGTTGTGTCAGAAGCCGGTGCTTCGGTTTACTCCGCTTCAGAACTTGCAGCCAAAGAATTCCCTGATCTCGACGTCAGTATTCGTGGCGCGGTCTCGATCGCACGCCGATTGCAGGATCCCCTGGCAGAACTCGTCAAAATCGAACCGAAAGCTATTGGTGTTGGCCAGTACCAGCACGATGTAAGCCAGGTGAAACTCTCACGCTCTTTGGAAGCTGTCGTGGAAGACTGCGTCAATGCTGTCGGCGTTGATCTGAATATGGCGTCCGTTCCCCTGCTGGGACAGGTAGCGGGGCTGAGCCCCGGCATGGCGGAGAACATTGTCAACTACCGCAATGAGCACGGTCCCTTTGCAAGGCGTGAAGCTATACTGGAGGTACCTCGCATCGGGCCAAAGGCCTTCGAGCAGGCCGCAGGATTTCTCCGAATCATGGATGGCGATAACCCGCTGGACCGTTCAGCGGTTCATCCCGAGGCTTACCCTGTTGTCGAGAAAATTGTCGCAGCGTCCGGTAAAGACGTACGCAGCCTGATTGGTGACAAGCACTTTGTAGCCAGGCTGAATCCTGCAGACTTCACCGATGAACGATTTGGCACACCTACCGTCATCGACATACTCAAAGAACTCGAAAAGCCGGGACGCGATCCCCGCCCCGAGTTCAAGACAGCGACTTTCAAGGAAGGTGTAGAAAAACTCAGCGACCTTGCACCCGATATGATTCTTGAGGGCGTAATCACCAACGTGACAAATTTTGGCGCGTTCGTAGACATCGGCGTACACCAGGACGGCCTGGTTCACATCTCTGCCATGGCTGAAAAATTTGTGAAAGACCCACGGGAAATTGTCAAAGCGGGCGATATCGTCCGCGTCAAGGTGATGGAAGTTGACATCAACCGCAAGCGCGTTGGCCTGTCGATGCGACTGAATGACGAACCCCAATCACAGGTGGTGGATGCTGGTGCACCTCGAGGTGAGAGACCAGGGAACAACAGGAGTAAAGCCAGCGGTAAGAGACAAAATAATCCCGCTCCCAAGCCCGCTACCAACTCGATTATGGGCGACGCATTCGCCCGCGCCCGTCGGGATAGCTGAAGACGTCCAGAAAAGCGAATGCCGGCATAACGCTTGGCCGGTATCTCGCAGGCTTACTTTCAGGCCCTTCTGGGGCCGTCTCCAATCACTGCCTTGTGGGCACATGGATGGGAAAGTTGCTACCTGACGAAACAGAACTATAGCGGACCTGCGCTGGCAAATTGCTGCGAATTCGCAATTGATTTAGCTCTTTTTGACCAATAAATCTAATTTTTGTTCATATTCTGACCATTTGTGTCCTTATAGCTATAAGGGGCGCATTCATTCACCTATGGTGTGGTTTTTCTGCACAGCAGACTGTATCTACAGAGCCGTCTCGGCTAGTCTCCTGTGACGCTGAAGATTCGAGGGAGATCTATTGGCAACATCACGTGTACCAATGAAGATCAAGATCTTCTTTGGCATTGGCCAGGCGGCCGAGTCTATCAAGAACTTCGGTTTTGGCACCCTGCTGATGCTTTACTACAATCAGGTACTTGGGCTGTCAGGATCCTATGCTGGTCTTGCCGTCGCGATTGCTATTGCGGCTGATGCCATTTCTGATCCCGCAGTAGGTTCCTGGTCTGACGGTATCAGATCCAGGTGGGGTCGACGCCATCCATTCATGTTCGCCTCAGTCGTCCCGCTTGCACTGACCTACTATTTGCTGTTTATGCCACCAGAAGGCCTCAACGAATTTCAACTGTTCCTCTGGCTTACTACATTTGCCATCCTCGTCCGAACCGCGCTGACCTTCTTCCACGTGCCCTACCTGTCCCTTGGCGCGGAGATGACCCAGGATTACCACGAGCGTACCCAGATTGTGGTATTTCGGACGGCGTTTGGCATCGTCGCCAGCCTGGTTGTGATCTCTGTCGCATGGAACTTCTTCTTCATCAAGACCCTTGATAACCCGACGCCACAGTTGACCCGTGAACCTTACTTCCGGTATGCCATCCTCAGCTCAGTCATTATGGCTGGCATGATGTTGGTCAGCTGCTGGGGTACGCGCGAGGTCATCCCGAACCTGGCGGGTTCCAACCAGGAACCCAAGGCATTCAGCCTCATCAACGTCTACCGCGATCTCTATCAGGCACTGTTGAATCCCTCATTCCGAGCGCTTTTCGTGGGCACGTTACTGTTCTTTATTTACGCGGGCATACAGGGTGCGTTAGCCATGCACCTCAAGACTTTTTTTTGGCAACTCGACACCAAATCTATCGAGTACTGGCAGTACGCTGCCGTCGCTGGCGGCATCATGGGGTTACCGCTGGTGCCTCTTTTTAATCGCTGGTTCGACAAAAAGTGGACCGTGATTATTGGCGTGATGGCTGCCGCTGCTGCCGGTACCCTCCCGGTATTGCTGCAACTCGTGGGCCTTATGCCACAAGACCCATCAATCCTTGTGCCCATTCTGATTTTCTCAGCGTTGCTGGGCAGCGTAGGCGGCGTTCAGGCTGGCGTGACGGTGGCCTCCATGATGGGTGACATCGCTGACGAGCACGAACTGAAACATGGCAAACGACAGGAAGGAATCTATTTTGGCTCGTACAATTTTTCCGCGAAGTGTACCAGCGCATTTGGCAACCTGATTGCCGGCTTTGCACTCGACATTATTCAGTTCCCAGTGAACTCGACACCCGGCACGATACCTGAAGGCGTACTGTTTGATTTTGGTCTCATCTACGGCGTCATTGTCTTCATGCTGATTTTTTCGACCTGGGTTTTCTGGCCCTACTCGCTTGACAAAAAGCGCCACGACGAGATTGTTGAGGCGCTGGTTAGTCGATCAACGGCTGAGAAAAAATCAGCGACAGTCGTTGCGCTCCACAAGGGAGCCGATCCTGATTTTGACAGGGTACCTGTTGCCGGCGACTGATGCTGAGATAAGACGGCCAAGATAATCGGG
>CAYGNA010000048.1:12985-16427 GCA_964351065.1 uncultured Pseudomonadales bacterium | reverse complement strand
CTACCAGGCGTCAACACCAACCAGCTTGCGGCCGAGCGGCGTCAGTTCGGCAAGCGGACCCGTTTCGGGTAGCTCCGAACCATACTGTCGCCTCGCCCACTGTGGTGGCAGCTTCCTTTCAAAATCAGCAACTCGCGACGTTCGCGTCGCTTCATCCAGGGCTGGAGACATAGTCACGTACTGCGTGAAGCGTGGCCGCGGTGATGTATTCGTCAGGTTTGTATGAGGCATCAGTCGATGAAACAACACCAGTGACCCGGCCGGCCCTGGTACCGGCACCAACGGTTCATCAGTTAGTTGCGGATGACGACGATTGTCATCCTGCACATGATCGCGGCGCCACTCATCAAGTGCCTGGAAGATTGACGGAACGCAACCGAATGCACCCTGGTCGGCACTTGTGTCGGTCAGGTACACCAGCCCCTGCAGATCAAACCCATCGAACTGCCAGGGGTCACAATCCCAATGGACAGCGTGCTGCGGCCAGGATTCGCTTGGTGGTCCTGCCGGAGGTTTGTAGCCAACCCGGTCCATGCTGACCCAGAGCGCATCCTGCTGGTACACCGAACGAAACACATCGTAGAGCCCCGGATACTGACGGACAGCCCACAAGGCACTGTGATGATGCAGAGGCACGACGCCGAGCCCGGCAAAAGCCGGCTGATACCAGGTTGCGGGATCCTGTTGATCGATACCCGCAGACTCACAGATCGCAATCACAACCTGCTCGCACAGTTCAGCCGGCACAACGTCAGGTACAACCACGAATCCCTGGGTCAGAATTGCCTTGCGAAGTGCTTCGTTGGACATCACCATAATGAGGACTAACCTTACAAGTCGGATGCCCGTCATTTGACCATCGAGCCCCCAATGAGTCAAAAACAGTGAGTCAAAAACAGTGAGCCAAAACCCTAAGGTGCCCAGGCCACCAGGTTCAATAATATGACCCGTCTGCTTCGCGAAGCTATCCTGACCTTCGACCTGGGCACGACGCGCCTAAAAGTCGCCGCGTTTGACTTTGAAGGCACGCTCATCGACCAGGTCAGCCGCCGCAATGTCGAATACGCATCGCGCGCAACCAGTTGGCAATCTGCCAACGCATGGTGGCAGGACACAATCGACGCAACAGGCGAACTGCTGAGCAGGGCTGACCTCCAAAGCACTGAAGTTGTCGGGATCAGCCTGTCGGGGCGGGCTGGTGCCGCAGTGTTTGTCGATCACAGGGGCAACGTCATCCAGGACCCATGGAGTGACAATCGGCATGCCCCAACGCTCGCTAACCTAACGGCAGGCATGCCACACACCTCGGCTCAATATGGCCCAGCCCTGCTCGCCAAATACTGCTGGCTACGGGACCATATGCCCGGCGTCGCTGCCAGGGTTAGACATATTCTGTACGCCAAGGATTTTCTGCTCTACAGGCTAACCGGGCATGCCATCACTGACCCATCATCCGGTCCGGACGGCCATTGGGAGCCAGCGCTGCTTGATCGCTGCAGTGTCGACAAGAACATCCTGCCAGAGGTCAAAATGCCATGGCAGATTGCCGGTGAGCTAACCGGTAATGCAGCCCAGGCGCTGGGACTCAGGCGAGACCTACCCGTGGCGGTAGGCGCGCACGATGGTATCAGCGCCAATATAGGCGCAGGTGCCATCGAGAATGGCCAGTATGCGCTAACCCTTGGCACTCATGCCGTACTGCGGACTATCACTGATACATCGCCAGAAGGCGCCAGGCGATTTTATGGTTTCCCTCCTGACCGACATGTCATCGGCGGCAACGCACTGTTTGCCGGCAGATCACTCGACTGGTTTCTGGATAACTGGTTTGATCACGCTGAATCTGATCGCCAGGCACTGTTCGCAAAGCTCGATAACGAGTCAGGTCTGGTTCCGCCCGGCAGTTACGGTGTTCATTTCCTGCCATTCCCGCGCGGCACAATTGCGCCTACTGTGCGGCCTGGTGCACGTGCCGCATTCCTGGGCTTACAGGTTGGCACAGAACGCATTCACTTGTACCGCGCACTCCTCGAGGGTACAGCGTTTGCCCTGCGCGATATACTGGACCAGGTGTCACAATGGGCCAATCCACCATCCCTAACGGGCGTAACCGGCAGCGGCGCGAAGAGCACAACCTGGGTTGAGATACTGACAAACGTACTCAATGAGCCGCTGACATTGACAGACGGCGCCTCGGAAGGACGCGGCGCGGCTATTTGTTTTGCAGCGGCAATTGGCAAGTTTCCCTCAATCCAGGAAGCTGCGTCACTCATGGTAAAACCCACACGGGTGGTCTCGCCCTCGCAGCAGCAGGTGGAAGTTTATGCAGACCGGCGACAGGATTGGCTGACCAGCGTCAAGGTGACGCAGGTGCTTGACCGTTAGCATTGGTCAAAGTTGTAACGTAATTCGATTCACTACTTTGGTGGCCGACAAACGCAAATTTCCTGTCAAATTTCGGCAAAGCGGACGCTCAGGAACACCTTCTGGCGAGCAGGCTCGTTGGCTTTGAATGATTGATTGCGCTACCATGCGAGGCGGTGTGAGACAGCTGCCACCCTCCGGCTTCACGCTGTCAAACGATGCCCCTCCTGGTTGGATCTGATTAATGAAGATACTGCTACGCCTGCTCCCCTACCTAAAGGAGCATATCTGGGCTTTTTCGATCGGGATGATCGGGCTTGGCATCGCACGTATATTTGAGAACATGATTCCGCTCTACGTTCGCATGGGCGTTGATAATATTGCCAACGGCATCCGTGAGTTGGATTCTACCTCCGTGTCTCTTGAGCAGGCACTCGATACGCTCAGCTATCCTGCCATGGCCATCGCTGCCTGCGTTACAGCCCAGATGATTGTTACCGTTTTCTCACGGATTCTCATCAGGCGCATCGGGATGTACGCGGCCTTTGACCTACGTAACAGGGTCTACAGTCACCTCCAGTTACAAGGGCCCATCTTCTTTTCGCATTACAGCATTGGCGACCTGATGGCCAGGGCCATCAACGATATCTCCCTGGTACGCCAGGTGATCGCTGGTACGGCACGAATGACTGTCGTGCTGATTTTTACGGTCATCACCGCGCTCATTTTCATGTTCAGTCTGTCCTGGAAGCTGACTCTGGCTGTACTGGTGCCCATGCCTGTTATCGCGATTGTTGCCTACTACTTTTCGATCCAGATCTACGATCAGTCACATAGCGTCCAGGAAGGCTTTTCAGAACTTTCTACCTTTGTGCAGGAGAACCTGAACGGCATTCGGACGGTGCAGTCCATGGCGCAGGAGCAGGACGAGATAAACCGCTTCTCTGGCGTCAATGGGGACTTCGCAGACCGCAACCTCACGCTGTTCATTACCACCTCCATGCTGGGTGCCCTCATGCCTATCCTGGCTGCTGCCGCCACCCTCATCATCATTGGGTATGGCAGCTATCTGGTGAAC
>CAYGNA010000048.1:0-12975 GCA_964351065.1 uncultured Pseudomonadales bacterium | reverse complement strand
GTGAACAGCGGCGAGATCACGATTGGTACTTTCGCAGCCTTCTTTTCTTACCTGGCGCTTATATTGTGGCCCGTTCGCGAGGCGGGATCTCTGGTTACCCAATGGCAGCGTGGTGCTTCCGGGACGGCACGCCTGTTTGAAATCCTTGACTACGAACCCGAGATTCGCAACGAACCGTCCACCGCTTTCCCCGCCCTGACGGGTCGGATCAGTCTGCGCGATGTCAGCTATCGCTATGAAAACAAGGACAAGTTTGCGCTGCAGAACATCACCTTTGATGTTTCGCCGGGAGAGACTGTCGCCATTCTAGGCCGGGTTGGCTCTGGCAAATCGACGCTGCTGCGCCTCTTTGTCAGGCTGCTGGACCCAACGCGTGGGGAAATCCTGCTGGATGGTCACCCGATAAACGCGTTCCCACTGCAGGAACTCCGCCGGGAGGTGTGCCTTGTGCTGCAGGACCCCTTCCTGTTTGCTGACAGCCTTGGCGACAATATTGCCTACGACAAGCCTGACCGGGAAGCCGATGAAATCTGGCAATCGGCAGAGGCCGCGGCCCTGCGGGAAACCATAGAACAGATGCCAGAAGGGCTCTCCACCCTCCTCGGGGAACGGGGTGTCACTCTCTCTGGCGGGCAGAAGCAGCGTGCCGCGCTGGCACGGGGCCTGATCCGCGGGTCTCCCCTCCTTGTTCTCGACGACTGCTTCTCAGCAGTGGATACTGAAACAGAAGAACACATACTCTCAGGCCTGAAGCAGGTACGGCGTAATCTTACGACGTTGCTGGTGTCACACCGGGTTTCGACTGCGCGCCACGCAGACAAGATCATAGTCCTCGAAGAAGGCAAAATCGTTGAAATGGGCAGCCATGCAGAGTTGTTAGCCAAGGGCGGCTTTTACGCCGAACTCGAGCAGGCGCAAAGCGCCAGGGGTCGACTTGCTGAAACACTGAACGAGATGGTGCAAGACTGATGAGCGTTGTTACTAACGACCAGGATCTGTCGAAAAAACTGGATCACTCAATCTTTGATGCAGAAATTCATGGCCAGTCCATGAACATCGTTTACCTGAAACGAATCATGGGCTGGGTTCGCCCGCACCGACGCCTTGCGTTGTTCAGCATAGCCCTGGTACTTCTCGCTTCGCTCCTGTCAGTGCTTCTGCCCGTGGTGATCACCCGGGTAGTCATTGACGGCATTATCATGAACCGACCAGATGCCAGCATGCCGGATTTTGGTATGTACGAGCTTAACACCTGGCTAACAGAATCACTTGGTCTGAGCGCCATTATCGTTGCGTGTGGCCTGTACGCGCTGTTCACCATGCTCTGCCACCTGTTCTATCACTACCACCGTGTTACGTTCGCTCGCACCGTACTGCATTCGCTGCGCGACATGCGGTTGGACCTTTTTTCGCACATGGAACACAGGCCCTCATCGTTTTACGACAAGGTAGCCGTGGGCAGAATCATGACCCGGATTACCAATGATGTTCAGGCATTGTTTGAACTGTTGATGGGCGTCGGGATGCTGGTCGGTGAGTTTGTACCGTTTTTCCTCGCACTTGCCCTGATGCTGGCAATCGATGTTCAGCTAACCCTCTACCTGCTGATTGCTATTCCCGTTTTTGCCGTCATTACCTACTTTTTTCGCCAGGCTACCCGTCGCGTTTTTCGCGACATCAGGAACACGGTTTCTCAGCTTAACCAGAATCTGCAAGAGAACCTCTCGGGTATGCAGGTTGTGCAACTTAGCAACCGGGAGGACAAGAATCTTAATGTCTACCGCGGCATCAATCGCAAGAACCAGGACCAGGAAGTCCACGCCATCTACCTGGAAACGGGTTATGGCGCCTTTATGGACAACATGGTCAATATGGCGCTTGCCGTCATCATCTGGGTTGGTGGTGGTGCCGTACTGCAGGAGCAGGTTTCCCTCGGCAGTGTGATCCTGTTCACCCAGTTTGTTGACATGCTGATCCGGCCTATCCGGGTGTTGGGCATGCAGTACAACGTGCTGTTCCGCGCAATGGCCAGTGCCGAGCGCATCTTCCAGGCCCTGGACTGGCATGAAACAGTGCGCGAACCACAAACGCCCGCACAGTTACCAGCCAGACTTGAAGGCAAGATCGACTTCAAGCACCTGACATTTGGCTATGATGAAGACAATCCTGTTTTGAAAGACGTGTCGTTCACCATCAGACCGGGCGAAAAACTTGCCGTGGTTGGCCCCACCGGTTCCGGCAAAAGCACCATCATCAAGCTGTTGGGCCGGTTTTATGATTTTCCCGACAACACCATTTTCCTTGACGGGATTGACCTGAACAACATTCACTCGAACCAGGTTCGCAACAGAATTGGCGTGGTGCCACAGGACTTCCACATATTCTCAGGCTCGGTAATCGACAACATTCGCCTCGGCAACCCGTTAATCACGCGCGAACGGGCAATTGCTGCCGCACGCACTGTTAACGCTGATCATTTTATTGAGACACTGCCACAGAAGTATGATACGCCGCTCACTGAACGCGGGCAGAACCTCTCCCAGGGCCAGCGTCAGCTACTCGCCTTTGCCAGGGTCCTGGCAGCAGATCCCGAGATCCTCGTACTTGATGAAGCAACCGCTTCAATTGATACTGAGACAGAGCAGTTGATCCAGAAAGCGCTCCAGGAAATTACTGAAGGCCGCACCTCTATACTAATTGCACACCGCCTGCAGACAATTTCAGAAGCAGACAGAATTCTCGTGCTGAAACATGGCGAGGTAAAAGAGCTTGGCACACATGAAGAACTGATGGAGGCACGCGGGATTTACTACACGCTGGTCCAACTGCAGTTCCAGGATGTGACGCTGCGCGCAGAACCAACCTGAGAGGGAGAGTCTCATGAGTGAGTTTGAAGGAAAAGTTGTTGTTATCACCGGCGCCGGTGGCGGTCTTGGCAAGGCACATGCGCTGGAATTCGCGCGCCGTGGTGCGCGGGTTGTGGTTAACGACCTGGGTGGCAGTGTTGACGGCGCGGGCGCCGGTGACGCGGCTGATTTGGTGGTCGATGAAATCAAGGCAGCCGGCGGCGCTGCCATCGCCAACAAGGCTTCTGTCTCTGATCGCGCCGGGGCAAAAAGTATAATCGACGACGCCGTCAGTGAATTTGGTACCGTCGACATACTCATCAACAATGCCGGTATTCTGCGAGACAAGTCCTTCAAGAATATGACGCTGGATGAGTGGGATCTGGTAATTGCGGTTCATCTGAATGGCTCGGCCTACGTTACCCATGCCGCCTGGCCAATCATGTACGAAAAGAACTACGGCAGGATTGTCCTCACCTCCTCCGGGTCAGGTATCTGGGGTAATTTTGGTCAGTCCAACTATGGCGCTGCCAAGATGGGTATGCTCGGCCTGATGAACGTGCTGGCCCTGGAAGGTGCGTCCCACAATATCAAGGTTAACTGCCTGGCACCCGGCGCAGCCACTCGCATGACAGCCACTGTACCGGGCAGGCCAGCCGTCGATATTGACAACCCGCCACCAGAACGCGCACCGAGTCTTGTCACACCAGCAGTCATCTTTATGGCCAGCGAAGATGCGCCCACCGGGCAGGTGTTCCAGGCGGCCAGCGGGCAGTTCTCCATGGCAACCATGTTCTCGAACGCCGGCGTCAACCTGGGTACTGACGCAACGTTTGAAACGTTTGTTGAAAACAGCGCGACGATTATGGACCTGTCTGCAGCAACACCAGGGCGTCAGCGCCGTCCGTCGTCCTGAGTTCCAGGCTTGAGGTCGGAGTAAAGTGCCATTCTACTCCGACCTCAATGGTCCGTCTCAACGGTCAACAAACAGAATGCAGACCGGCGCAGGTATACTGAAACTTGCGACGCGTTCACTTAACAGACCAGTCTCGACATCCCGCTCAAATACGCAGATGTTGTTATCGTCACGGTTTGCGACCAAAAGTTGGGTCTCGGCAGGGGACATACAAAAATGTCGCGGATGTCGGCCACCGCTGCCCTGCCACTGACGCGGCACTGGTTTGCCATCTTTGAGTGCAAACACGGTTATGGAGTCGTGCCCACGGTTGGATGCATACAGATATTGACCATCTTTGCTAACCAGTATGTGCGCACAATAACTGGCATCATCGAACTCCTCGGGCAGTGTCGATGCAGTTGCAAGCTCTGTCAAAACACCGGCATTCAATCCATAGGCGACAATGGTGTTATCCAGTTCATTGATTAACCAGAGGTATTCGCCCCGGCTATCAATACACGCCAGTCTTGGCCCTGCTCCGGGGCGAGTGCGGTAACTTCGGCGATGCGCCACATCAATGCCGCCACCTGTTTCGGGATATGCCAGCAGTTTGTCCGTACCCAGGTCGGCGACAAACACGCTGCCCGAACGCTCATCCAACCGGATGGAATGGACATGGGGATACTTCTGTCGAACCGGGTCGACACTGCTGCCGGCATGTTGGACCAGGGTCAGTAATTCACCCAAGCCACCATCAGTGAAAAGCGCATACACGGCAAAACTGCCGCCAGAGTAATTCGAGACATAGAGCCTGGTGCCACTGCTGTTAAGGGCAAGATGACAAGGGTCTGCCCCCATTGACGACACTTGCGAGAGTTGTGTCAACGTACCATTGCGGTCATAAGAAAAAGCGCTCACACCCCCTGCCGCGCCTGTGCTGGTTTCGCTGACCGAATAGATGACCGGGAGTGAAGGATGACTGACCAGCCACGAAGGATTATCAATCCCACCATTTTCTGTGAGTAGTTCGATCGATCGGCCATCCTCGGATATTGACACCGCATAGATACCAGCAGACCCCGTGGATTGTGTATAGGTACCGATAAATGCAAGCATAGGTTGGGCTCTCTGGTTTATTGGCTCGTTGTATCACGTGTCAACAGATACATCACACGGCTTTGGTGCCATCACTTGTTCTAAAAATTGGATCGGTTAAATTATTCCCGTGAATAACCTGATGAAATACGGCGCACTGGCAATCACCTGCGGCTTTCTGGGCTTTGTTAGCGCCTGGTGGCTCTTTGAGTCTACCCTGCCCGAACCTGTCCCTGTCGCCGTAACGACCATCGTACCGAACCGTCAGCCGACTACCAGCAAACCGGCGCTGCCGCCAAATCCACAGGCGATGCCGACCTTTGCCGCAATCGAGGCGGGCGCGACAGTATTTGATCAATTGTACATGGCATGGCAACTGGCCGCCGCCTCAGGTATCCCACAGCTCGAAGCAGCCCTGGCGCAGGCGATGGCCTCTCGCGACCCGCTGTTTCGATTGAACATTGCTGCCATTTTACTCGAGAAATACGTTGCGCTTGACCCGCCGGGCGCCATGGCATTCGTCACTGCGGACTACCGATTTGACCAGGCACAAATGCAGGGCCATGTCCTGACCAGTTGGGTTCGCTACGATCCAGCCGCTGCTGTGGCCTATTATTCACAGATCACTGATCAACGCCTGCGCGTATCCATCGGAGCCCGACTCCTGGAGGATCCAACCCTGGCAAGCGCCGGTTTCATGCCAGAGATTGAAGCCGCATTGGGGCCTTTTGCCGGCGACATCAAGCAACAGTTGGCCATGCAGCGGGCTGACCCGGTAACGCTGTTTGACGCTGCCCTCACGCTGACGGGCACCGAACGCAACCGCCAGCTCGGGTTTGCAGTCCAGAAATGGATGGAACAGGACCCGGAGGCTGCCCTTGCCAGAATACAGGCTCTCAGCGGCACTGAATCGACCAACATGTTATCGCTCGCCATAAACACTTACGCGCAAGCAGATCCCGAGGCAGCGCTCACCTGGCTCCAGCTGAACCAGCCCGGCCAAACCAATCTTCAGGTTCAGGTGATCACAGCCCTTGCCCAGCGGGATGTGCAGCGAGCACTCCAGCTTGCCGAAGACTTGACCCGAACCACAGGCAACAGCGGTGTGGTTTCTTCGGTCATTTCGGTCTGGTCCAGCCAGGACCCGGAACAGGCGCTGCGCTATGTTGACAGTCTACCCAAGGACGACCGCTTTGCACTCTACCAAAACATCGCCTACAACTACCTGCAGAAACAGCCTGCAGAAGGTATGAGCTGGCTATTGGCGCTAGGTCCGGAATACAACAGGATAAAGCAGGGTGCACTGCGTAACGTAAACGCAGAGAATGCAGATGTCGCTGAGCGGTCGTTGCCTCGCATCGCGGACAACCAGATCAGGGGTCAGCTACTTCAGGGGCTGGCCCGCCACAAGGCAACCGTAGATCCCGAAGCCGCGCTGTCGTGGCTGGATAGTTTCACACGAGAACCGGGCTACCTGCCCGCTTACCAGAACGTGATCGCCATATTGGCATCCTCGGATCCAGACAGGGCTGCAACACTGGTGAGGTCTGTGGCCGGCCAGGACAATATGGGCGGGGTCATATCGTCGGTAGCCAACGCCTGGTACCAACGTGCTCCTGACGATGCCATTAACTGGGTAACGACGCTACCCGCTTCAAACTCAAGGAACCAGGCGATCGGCTCACTGACCGCCATGCTGGTACACCGGGATCTTGACCGTGCAATTGAGCTGATGGATGAATTACCGAGTGGCGAGCAACGAGACAATGCCAGGCGCTCCATTGCGATCAACTGGGCCCGGCGATCACCTGACCAGGTAGAGGAGATCATCCGACGCCTGAATATCCCTGATCCCATGGCAGCGCAGCTACGTGCCCTACCCTGATTTTGTGGTTAAATAAGCGGCATGATTGCGACACGCTGGATGGAATAAAGTGACAAATACGCTAATCAAGTCAGGCAAGGTCTATGACCATGAGACCCACCAGTTTCTGCCGCTGGATGTATTGCTGGAAGGCACAAGCGTCAAGACAATCGCAAGTAGCATCACCGATGCAACTGCCACCGTTGTGGACGCCGCTGGTGCCTATGTAACAGCCGGCTTTATTGACCTGCACTGCCACATTTATGATCACCCGCTTTACCGCACCAGCCGCTTGAGTGCTGACCGAATTGGCGTCAGGCAGGGGGTTGCCTGCCTGATAGACACCGGCTCAGCCGGGCCCACCACCATTGATGCATTCAAGCAGTTTGTCATAGACACCCAGGAAACCGCGGCCTTTGCCCTCTGTAACGTCGGGTCGCCCGGACAGCCTGGCGTTGACGGCGGACACACTGCCAAACCAGAATTGATTTCACTGTCAGGTACCGTCAAGGCAATAGAGCGCAATCCGGACTGGATCCTGGGCGTCAAGGTACTCGCGTCTTCCAGCCATACTGGACTCATGGGTATTGAGGCCGTCAAGATAGGACGCAAAGCCGCAGAAATCAGCGGTACACCGCTCATGGTTCATATCGGCAATGCGCCACCGGTGATTGATGAAGTGCTGGACCTGCTGCGGGAAGGTGACATTGTGACCCACGCCTACCACGGGAAAGTGGGAGGAGTATTGGGCTACCGCGATGAAGTCATTCCGCAGTTTAAGGCAGCTGTGAATCGCGGCGTTATCGTCGATATTGCGCACGGCCGCTCTTCTTTCTCTTTTGCAACCTGCGAGAAAGCAATGGACCAGGGCATGCCTGTTCACACCATTAGCAGCGACCTGCATGGCGGCAACGTTAACCGGTATGTTGTCTCCCTGGCGCGCACCATGAGCAAATTTCGTCTGCTTGGGCTCACCCTGGAAGAGGTCGTTCGGGCGGTCACACTGGCGCCGGCGAACGCACTTGGCCTGCAGCGATTCGGCTTCGGCACGCTCACCCAGGGCGGAGACGCGAACATCACACTGTTTCGTGAAACCACCCGTGCAGTTGAAGTTGAAGACTCCGAAGGTGAGGTGCGAACAACCCGGCACTGGATCGAACCCTTCAAGGTTTTTGTCCGGGGCAAGGCTTTCGACATTGAGGAGCAGCTCTAGCCGATGCTCGATATCGAGACCGTCATCAATGCCGCTGGCAAACTCACCGCTCTCGGCGGCACAGCCCAGGCGCCCGCCGTTGCAGAGGCCCAGGCGCTTGCAGCCCAACGGCACGTTGACCTCGCCAACCTCCGCGAGCAGGCTGGTGCAAGCATTGCCGGATACACCGGCGCCGAGGCAGCCTGCGTTACATCAGGGGCAGCGGCCGGTATCACCATCGGCATTGCTGCGTTGCTGACGGGTTCAAATATTGAGCGCATCTGGCAGCTGCCCCATTTCGACGGCAACAACCGAATATTGCTACAGGCTGGTCATGTCGTGAATTTTGGCGCTCCGATTGAGCAGATGATTCGCATGGGTGGTGGTCAGCCCATCATTCTGGGCAGCAGCAATTCAGTCAGTGAGCAACTGCTGCGCGACCATCTCGCAGTTTACCCTGCGGCCGGCATGCTGTTTGTGCAGTCCCATCATTGTGTTCAGGAAAACATGATTTCGCTCCAGCACTGCATTCGCATATGCCAGGACCACGGTGTTCCGCTGGTTGTTGACGCAGCCGCTGAGGAAGACCTGCAACGCTATATTGCAGCTGGTGCTGATCTTGTCACCTATTCTGGCGGAAAAGCCTTTGGCGGGCCCACCGTTGGCTTCATTGCGGGTCGCCGGGAGCTGATTGAAGCATGCGAGGCCCAGTTCCGCGGTATCGCACGCACCATGAAAGTCGGCAAAGAAGCTATCGCCGGCCTGCTCGTCGCACTTGAAGCCTACACCTCTGCCGACAAGACAGAACGGCTCAATCAACTCAAAACTATCAACCAATCCCTGATGATTGCGCTAGATGACTGTCACCATATTGAGCTTTCTGCCAAACCGGACGAAGCCGGTCGCCCGTTTGAGCGTCTCGCCGTTCACGCCAGCGATGGCAGGTTTGACATACGCCGCCTGGTACAGCACCTGGCCGAGGGTAACCCGAGTATTCGCACCCGAAACCACCACCTGGATCAGGGTTATTTCCTGATTGATCCCCGGGAATTGGCAGAGCATGATCTGGAAATTATTGTCCAGCGAATCAAGGCATTTGACCCCGGCACCTGATGTTTGACGCGCGCCTCCGGCGCCTGATTGATCCACCCCTTAACCTGATTGGCAAGCAATTGGCGAGCGCAGGTGTCAGCGCCAATATTGTCACGATTGTCGGTTTCTTCACCGGCCTCATGTGTTTACCGGCGCTGGCGTTTGAATACTACGATGCAGCACTGTTTCTACTGGTAACGAATCGCCTGCTTGACGGTCTCGACGGCGCAGTCGCGCGCGAACGAGGGACAACTGACCTGGGCGGATACCTGGATATTGTGCTGGATTTTGTTTTCTACTCGGCATTTGTCTTCGGATTCGCGCTGGCCCGACCAGAGAACGCGCTTGCCAGCGCTTTCCTGATTTTCAGTTTCATCGGCACCAGTTCTTCCTTCCTCGCCTACGCCATATTCGCGGCACGACGGCATATCACTACAGCGATTCGAGGCAAGAAATCGCTCTACTACCTGGGCGGGCTGACCGAGGGCACAGAGACTTTTATGCTGTTCATATTGCTGTGCCTGCTGCCCGATGCCTTCAACTTGCTGGCAACAGTCTTTGGCATGATGTGCTGGATCACGACAGCAACAAGGATCACATGGGCGTGGTCAACCCTGGGCGACAAGTGAGCAATATTTGCTATAGTCGGATCCAAAAGGAGCGCGTATGGACCTTGTTGCACTAGGTTTCAGTTATTCCAGGATTATCCATGACTACTATGTCAGGAACTGGAAGGATGATATGGGCAGTTCAAAAACAACCATCGCCAGACGTGCGGTGACTGCCTACCACGCTGCCACCGAGATACAGAACAATGTCGATCCTGTCTTCAAGATTCCCGAAGATGAGAGCGATCTTGAAGCTGCTGCAAAACAGTGGGCCCACCAGATCGACAAGTTTTTTTCGCCGTTTGAAACTGTCAAACTGCCCTATTCTTTTGGTGACTACCTGGTACTGTCGCTGGACGAGGAATATCGCAAGCAGTGTCTCGTGGAACTTGACCGAAAAAGACGTTCCATTATCGGCGAGGTCGAACCCGCTAATGGTGATATTCTGAACAGCCTGCAAAGCACAATCAAGGAAACCTCTGAAGCAATTGCACACCTGGTCGCCCTGGCACCCGGTGGTCTGGGTGACGACTCCGACCAGCAATTGCTGCGTGCGCGGCAGGAGGTTATTGAAGCCATTAACGCAATGCAAGGCGGCCTTGCACAGTTGGACCACGAACTGTCATCCCGATCCATTGAGATTATCGAATGAGTCTATTACGAGCAATTGTTACATGGACATAGATCTGCTGCGTACCTTTCTCGAGGTTCACAAGACCCGGCACTTCGGCAAAGCTGCGGAAAACCTTTACCTGACCTCAGCTGCCGTATCAGCCCGAATCAAACAGCTGGAACAACACCTGGGTGTGAGCCTCTTTGTCAGAAACAGGGGCAATGTCCAGTTGACCAATGAAGGTGAGCGACTGTTACCCCATGCCGAGAATGTGCTTGCCGCATGGGCCAGGACCCTTCAGGATGTGCTCATTCAGCCGAATCTTCTCAGCCGACTTCACATTGGGGCAACATCGGGACTCTGGTCGTTTAGCCTGCAGCAGAAACTCAGTGAGCTCATGGCGAAACTCCCCACAGTGGCATTCCGCGCCGAGGGCCACGTCGATACAGACCTGGTGCGCCGTCTCGAAGAACGCACCCTCGATCTTGTCCTGGTCTACGACCCACCCAATACGCCCGAATTCAAGTCTACCCGGGTCGGTCAGCTTAAGGTGGTGCTGGCGTCAACAAAGCCGGGAAGCAGTCCACGATCCTGCTTCGAGGCAGGGTATGTCTATTGCGATTGGGGAACGTCTTTCGAGCTATTCCACGCCAGAAAATTTGGCGAAGTACCGCCGGCGGTACTGCAGGTCAACCTGGTGAATATTGCGCTCTCCTACCTGGAGAAAAATCAAGGCGCAGTCTTCCTGCCGCACAGTCTGCTGGAGAGCAATCCCAACCTCTTTCCTGTCAAGGGGTCACCCTCGTTTAACCGGCCAATCTACGCGACCTACCGCGAGGGCAACCAACAGCCAGAACTGATCAAGCAGGTGATTGCGCTGATCAAGGGAATATCGGTCTAGCGCCAGCGACCCCTGTGAGACAGTAATACTAAAAGTCGTCGAGGTCCCCAAACTCCTCACGTAATCGCTTGCGCTCAAGCAATTCTTCTATCTTTCGACGCACGTCCTGGCGCTGCCCGGCAATGTGCGTTTCATAGTCAACACTACTGTCACTTTCATCGACAACATCATCAAAATCGACATCTTCGTCCATATCCATACCTCTCTAAGCAGGATGTAAACCTCGCTCCAGAAGCGGAGCTAATTTCGGCGGATTTTTGGTCAGAAGATTCCGGATTTACAGCAAATTATTTTTTATTAATTGACAAACTATTTTTGACAATATGGGGGATAAAAAAGAAGGCCGGACTGGCGTCCGGCCGAAGGGGAAGCTAGCTGAATGTGGTCAGAAACCTATGCGGTACCTGTACGGGAGAAAATTTTTCAGACCATGTTAATGAGCAAGATAGCCACAAAAAGTACTACAAAAACAATGTTGTAACTGTCCAGATCAAGATCATCGTGTTCCATCGTCCGTCTCCCTGTTAGTGTTAACAGAAACTTTACGGACTGGTCGCGCCGGATCCAATGGAATGTGTTACCTATGGGTATTTATACAGTAGATGATGGCGGATTTTGACGGCAGTAGTCACTTCCGTTGTGACTGACTACCAGATGGTGCGGGTATGGACTGCGCAGAAGGCAGTGCCGAAACTAGATGATCTTCTTTTTTTCGAGCCGTTCGATTAATTCTGCAACCAGTTTGTCACCTGACGGGGCACCCTGGGCATCACTCAGGACATTAACAATCTCCTTGTTCATCGATGTATTGTTTGCTTTCGCCCTGCGCTTGATCTTGCGATGTAGCGCCGGCGGTAGCCGTAGAACAAACTTCACCTGCTCTTCAACTGCCATGGCTTTCTCCCCTACAAAAAGTAGTAGGGATTATAGGGATAGTTTTGCCATTTGTTGTAAGTAACTTCTTACAAATCAACCACTTTACACTCGCCTCTCACGTCGGTTCAAATCGAAGCATTTCACCGGCAACGCTCACGGTGCCTTTGCAACCAACGCGCTCTGCGGCCACGAAGTCCTCGAGAAATGCCCTGTCAGAAGGCGTGTTGGCCAGAAAGCGCTCGCCGCTCGCCGATGTGCCCACAACAATCCCCAGTGCCGGGCTGCCATCACGGTTGTATTTGACCGTATAGGTTTCAACTACCCCATCGCCAGTTGCTGTTTCACTGACCACTCGGGGCGCTGTTTCCATAGTGGCAGAAGGCAGGGGATGTTTGAGACCCTCAACCGGCATCTCCTGGACAGGTCTCGACGCCAAGACTGCCGCCGAGTGTTTTGTCAGGTACCAGCCATTACCGGTTACCAGGCCGGTGGTGCCAGGCTTCTGGCGCAATTGATCTGCCATGGTAGCCAGTGAATGCAGGGTGTAGGCACTGGCCGGGCCGCCCGCATATGGCAGGCCGCCGGTTACGGTGAATCCACGCGGATCATCAATGGAGAGCCCCATCATCTTCGATGCCATTTCTACAGCAATGGGAAAACAACTGTAAAAGTCGAAAAAGTCGATATCGTCCAGATTGATGCCGGCATTGGCAAGCGCACTCACCTGCGTATCTTTCATCGAAGGGCACTGGGTAAAGTCAGGTCGCTCACTGGCCCACCAGGCTCGCTCTTCACTATGCGCGCCGCCGTGCCAGTACACCCAGCGGTCCTGCGGCACGCCCAATGCCTTGGCTTTAGCAACCGAGCACACCATCAATCCGGCCGCCTGCTCCGTGTTGAGTATGGCATTCAGGTACTTCGGGTATGGAAAGGCTATCATCCTGTTGTTCGCCGTCACCCTGGTCAGTTCATCAGCCGACCGTTCTACCG
>CAYGNA010000047.1:0-16464 GCA_964351065.1 uncultured Pseudomonadales bacterium | reverse complement strand
ATTTTCCCCCGTGAAGGGGCTTTTATTGGGGTAGGCCGCTATGCACTGCTATCGACGTCAAAGCAGGTGGATGCAGCCCACGCTTTTATCAATTTCTGCACAAGGCCAGACGTTCAGTCACTTTTTGCCCGGGCAATGGGCCTCGCCCCAGTGCTGCCACAGACCGATCTGGATTTGTCGGAAGATGAGTTTGCTGCAGTGGCCACCCGGATCAGCCCGATCCTGCCCGCAAGTGAGGTGATGGTGAACAAGGCCAGTTACCTGCAAAGGCGTTGGCAGAGAATGATTACGGCGTAAGCTGTTCGGCCAGACGCCAACCCGGCTTGCCTGCATTGCCTAATGGCAATCGATAGCGCGGAAACTCACCGACCCGGTACAGGCATCTCCAGCGCTTTCCCTGACGACGAAAGCAGGCCGCGCCTTGCTGCAGGCTGATGATACAAAAATCAGGTTGCTGGATCTCGAGCCCCGTCACTGTACCGCCATGACTCTGCACATACACGAGACTTGCCTGTGCGCCCTGCGGCGCATACCAGGACTCCTCGAAAGGCACTGTCTCACCATCACGTTCAAACGTACCGTTTTCAAGACAACCAAAATCTGTAAAGCTGATGCGCCCAATGTCGTCATCAGAAAGTGTACCGCTGGTATTGATGAGATGAACAAACCTGAGCCAGGGGGCCTGCCAGTTGACCAGACCACCGAAAGAAGAGAAGTAATCTGCCTGCGGCGAAACACGAATATCGTTAAACCAGTAACCCGCCTGCAACCACAGGACAAACCAGTCTTCTATCGGCGGATTGTCGCCAATCTGTATGTAGCCACGACGCAGAGCGCGCCCGGAAAGACGCGAACAGCGCCGCGCAATATGCGTTGATATTGTCAGGAAGATGACTCTGCAACTGGGGCAGGCGTTTTTGTTTCTGCAGCGCTGTTGCCCTCGACATTCTGCTGCGCTTTAAGCGCCTTCTCTTCTTCAGATTCGCGTTTGAAAGGGTTCTCCTCGGGAATCTCAAAATCAAGCACAATATCGCCCGACTCAATCTTGTCCTTCAGGTACTTCTGCGACTTGATGGTACGTCCCCAGAGGTGTTTGCCTGCGACAAAGGGGGGATACTTTGCCCGCGTTTCCGGCGTCGAGAACACCGGCAGTGGTTCTACCACCACATCAAAATCCGTGGCAAAAAACAGCGGCAGCGAATACCGCTCGTACCCAAGATTAACAACGCGGTGTTGCGTGGACTTGAACAGACCGCCAGTCCAGGCTTCAAGGCAATCACCCACGTTTACGATAAATGCACCCTCAATCGGTGGCGCGTCGACCCAGTGATCGTCATAGGACATCACCTGTAGACCCGGGCCGGCGGTATGCAGGATCGTGAAGCACTCAAAATCCGAGTGAGAGCCAATACCCTGGTGAGTCTCATCGTTTGGTGCATCATTCTGGAAATATTTCAGCAGGCGCAGTTGCGAGGTTGGACAGGTGACGTGCTGGAGCAATGTCCCGGGGTCAAGCGCCAGTGAGATTTCAAATGCCGCCATGAGGTCCCTGCCCAGCGCATAAATTGCATTGTAGTAGGCCGAGACAGCTTCCCTGAATGCCTCAAAATTTTCCGGCCAGACATTTGGCCCAACCATCCCGTAACCCGGGTGATTGCGAGGATCATCCGGCGCCATGTCAAAAGACAGATCAAATGTCTCGTGAAAGCTGTAGTAGGTTTTGCCGTCTTTTTCGAAGCCATCCGCCCGCATCGGTTCATAACCACGATGATGATAGCTCTTGTCGATGTGATACTGCTGTTTCCATTCGTCTGGCTGGTCATGAAAAGCACGACTGGCGGCGTAAGCCCCCTCGATCAGCGCTGCTGGCACACCGTGATCCTTGATGTAGAAAAAACCTGATCCCGTGGCGGCATTATAGAGTGCTTTTGCGACATCAGCGGTATTGCCGTTCCACAACCCGGCGAGGCTGATAAGAGGCAACATTTCCCATTTCTCAGCATCAACGTGCGGGTCAATAATCAGTTTCTCACCAGTCACCGCTACGGCCTCTCTGACATGTGACGGATTGAAAAGGGGCAGGGTCCCATTGCGGCACCCTGCCCTGTTACTTTACTACATCTGGTAAGACAGTCCGAAGAAGTAGTAACGACCGCGGGGGCTGGCAGGCCAGGCCCGATCGGTTGCAAACGGGCTTTCGTTGGTCAGGTTGTTCACACCACCATAGACCATGATCTCGTCATTCACCCGGTAGGAGGCGTTCAGGTCATGCAACCAGGTTTCACCCATAAAGACCGAATCACCATAGAGCGTTTTTGCAGTCTCGATTTCAACAAAACTCACCAGCTGTTCGCCAACATACTGGGACTGTAGTCCAATCCGCAGATCGTTCCAGCGCCAGGTCAGATAGATGTTTCCGGCAAGCTCAGGACGATTGACTTCACCAAGCTCCGGGTCAATCTCGGTGAGATCAGAAGGATTGGTGTAGTAATCGAGCGTATCGACACTGGTACCCTGTACAGCCACTTCAAAGTTGTGATCACCCAGGTCAAAGATGTACTTGGCCATAAAGTCGTAACCATTGGTTTCGAATCTGGCGAAGTTGACCGCGGTTGAACGCAGGAAGTTGAAACCACCATACTGGGCGGACGCAGGATCTGTATTTCGCGTAAACAGGCTGCAGAAAGCAGGGTTCAATGCCGCACCCTGGTAACAGCCGTCGACGATATCCTGGCTGGTTACAGCCGAGATGGCATCGTCAATTGAAATATCCCAGTAGTCCACCGACATGCTGAAACCATCCAGGAAACCAGCGGGACGGAAGACCGCACCAATGGTATACGTGTCAGCGGTCTCTTCAGTCAGGTTGGGATTACCGCCGGTGATTCCGCCGAACGAGGCTGAGAGCGGATCAGAGAAAGAATAAGTGCCACCAGCCGCAGGGTTCAGACCAAAGGACTGGAAGTCTGCGGTACAGTTGGCCTGGTAATTGGCAGCGAGTGTCGGCTCGTCAGCCTGCAGTGCAGTGATTTGCGCAGCATCACAAGGGTCAGCAGGGCGGAAAGTGGTACCAATTTCCGGACCAAACAACTCAGTGATGTTAGGCGCACGTACCGCCTGTGAGATTGTGCCGCGAATCGCCAGCGACTGAATTGGCGCATAGATAACATTCGCTTTCCAGGTTGTCGCCTGACCGATTGTTGAGTAGTCAGAGTAACGCGCAGCAGCTTCCAGCGTCAGTTCCTGGGCCAACGTAACCCCGGACAACAGTGGCAGGGAAATCTCGAAGAAAACGTCCGTTACATCGTACTCGCCAGTTTCATTCTTGTTGGAAAGCTGTGGTCGAAACACCAGGTTGGAGTTATCAGAGACATCTTCCAACAAGGTGCCTGCAGCAAAGGGAGAGCCTTCCGGGATAACACCCAACTGCCAGGGGTCAAACACCGCTTCCGATGTTTCCTTGCGATATTCCGCACCACCTACAAACGCAATTGCGCCACCCGGCAATTCAAACCAGGAGGCTGTATCACCGGTGACAACACCCGCGAGCACAAATTGGTCAACGGTCAGTTTGTCCCAGGTGTTGGTCGTGACCCAGGCCGCTGCCTCGGAAGAAATACCTGGCTGGCCTGCCCAGATGTTAAGCGGCACACAGGTACCCGATCCTGGTGTGTAAGAAAAATAACCAGCCTCATAGGCAGGAATCTCAAATGGCGTGTTGAGTGCTGGTGCAGTTGGATCAACGTCCGCCCGGCAGGCTGGCTGCCCCGTGGCAGGGTCTGTAACCGCATCAATTGCCGCGAAGAACCTGTCGTTAATGACTGCTGACGTGTTGGCATTTTCACGTTTATGGACACCGTAGTTAGCGCTGATTTCATATCCCCAGCCATCGCCAAACTCGCCCTCAATACCAATCACTGCCCGGGTTGTGTCTCGTTTGGACGAACTCTTGCTGTCGAAGAAAATAGGGTCCACCGTGGTTGCAACACCACCCGTTGCTGCCGCCACACCCTGGATGAAGGCTGGCAGGTAAGGATTGTCCGCGGCACCAAACAGCAGGTCCCAGAAAGAGTTGGGGCGCGCATCGGTTTCAACATCCTGGGTGACGTACTTGATTTCGCCAAACACGCGGGCATCGTCGGTCAGGTCAAAGTGGCCAAGCAGGTTGACGGAAATCTTGTAGTCGGGCAGCACAATATCGCCACGACCATTCTGGATTGTATTGAACGAATCGCCGCCAAAACCCTGGAAGTCACCTGAAACCAGACCATCCTGCACCGGGCGATAGCTGCCATCCTCGGTGATAGTCCAACAACCACCAACCACGCCAAAGGATTCAGCACCAAACACAGAGTTATAACCCGTAAACGAATCCAGACAGTCAGGACGGCCGTTGCCATCCAGGTCAATGGGTGTTTCCGGATCAAAGCCGTCAAAGGTAAACGGGTTGCCGGGGATGATGTAACCGTAACCCGACGTGAACGGGAAGGTCCGACCAGGCAATACTGCACGCTGAGGCGCATTGGCCGCCTGACTGATCAGCGCCTGTTCAGCAGCGGTTAGCGTTGGGTCAGAGCCAAAAGTGGCGTTGTAATCGGCGATAAAGTCTGCCGCAGTGGGAATCCGGAGACCAAAGTCAGTGAGCCCCGTATTGGCGTAATCATAATACTGCGCAAAGTTGGGTGTTGACGCGCCAATATCACCCTGCTGAAAGCGGAGTGCCGGGTTTACCCAATCGCGTGCTGAACCAATCAGTTCGCCACCAGCACGATCGCTGACCTTCAGCCCCTCGTCTTTGCTGACGTCAACACTGACAACAACGTTGCCGCGCCCGTCACTGAAGTTGGTACCCCACAGACCAGACAGGGAGTAGCGCTTGCCATCACCCTCTTCCGATATACCCGTGGTTGCATCCAGCTTAAACCCTTCAAAATCATCCTTCAGGAGAAAGTTGACAACACCCGTCACAGCATCCGCACCATAAACCGCAGAGGCGCCACCAGTCAGCACTTCAACACGCTCAACCAGCCCCTTGGGAATGGAACCAATATCTACTGCCGACGAGCCCTGTACACCACCTACATGGCGCCGCCCATTTACCAGGGTCAGTGTCCTGGCGGTACCGAGGCCACGCAAACTGAGTACATTGGCACCCAGGCTAAAGGTTGAATCAATTGACTGCTCTGAGGTTACCGAATTGAGCAGCGCAGGTACGTCATTAACAACATCAGCAATCGAAAACTCACCAGACAGCGTGATATCTTCAGACGAGATTGACTGTACCGGCAAGGCGCCACTCAAGTTGGCGTCCCGTGCTATACGGGAACCCGTGACCACGACTTCTTCCATCGTGCTACTTTCAGCAAGTACTGGCACCACCCCGCCCAGCCCAACGCTGGCAACCAGCACTCCCAGCAATCCCTTTCGATTCCTGTTCCATCGATTACCGCTCCATCGATTTACTGTCATGAAATTTCCCCATTAATTAACATTTCCAGGTGCTCCTCGACAGACGCACGTAACTTCCCCATAGCGTCAGTCGCGAAAGCAGAGTAAAAGCAAAATACAGGCCAATTGCCTGACGAGCCCGGTTATCGGGCAGAGCTGTCAGAATTGTGCTGAGATCCGCACCACAAAGCAGCATATCGCACCGCTTTGGGGCGAGCAATCAGACTGGATGCGCGGCACTGTCTCTATGTTAGGATACCGGGCTTTTCACTGGAGGGTGTCCCGCCACCATGTCAAAGCTGATCAAGTTTGTACTGATTCTGTTGCCACTCAATCTGCTGGCAGCCACACCGACATTTTGGCCCGAAGGCCAACTCTCTACCGATATTCCTTCACTTGTCGACACGCTTGGCCACGATCACGGTGAGGCGATCAGCACACCTGCTGAACTGAGCCAGTATTTGCGGGCGCTGGCCGCTGCTGCCCCGGATCGCACACGGCTGGTGCAGTACGCAACCAGTTGGGAAGGTCGCCCCCTTGTATACCTGGTGATTGCGAGTGAAGAAAACATCGCACGACTGGACAAGATCAAATCAATGATGCAGCGCATCGCCAATCCGGCTGGCCTAGAACCCGCGACCGCAGCGTCACTCATTGATGATCTCCCGGCAATCGTCTGGCTATCCTACGGTGTACACGGCAATGAGATCTCCAGTGGCGATGCTGCACTGGTGCTGGCGCGCCACCTGCTTGCTTCCAATGCCGCGGCCTTCGAGTCAATCGCCAGCAATACCGTGGTTGTTATTGATCCTGCCCAGAACCCCGATGGTCGGGCCAGATTTGTCCAGCACTACCAACAGCACGCCGGTCTTGTGCCCTCCCCGAGTCCAATTGCGGCAGAGCGCCGGGAAGCCTGGCCCGGCGGCAGAAGCAATCACTATCTGTTTGACATGAACAGGGACTGGTTCGCTTTATCCCAACCGGAGACCCGTGGCCGGGTGGCAAACCTGCTGGAATTCTATCCTCTCGTTCACGTTGATGTTCATGAGATGGGTACAAACAGCAGCTATTACTTTCCACCACCGGCCAAACCCTTTAACCCGCATCTGACCGAATCCCAGCGTAATGGTCTCGAAATGCTCGGCGAGGGCATCGCTGCCCAGTTCGACCGATTCAGGTTCGACTACTTTACCCGTGAAGTCTACGACGCACTGTATCCCGGCTACGGCGATAGTTGGCCCGCGTTTCAGGGCGCGCTCGGCATGACCTTTGAAATGGCATCAGCGCGGGGCCTTGCCGGTGAGCGCGATGACGGCAGCATTGTCACCTATCGTGATGGTGTCCTGCGACACTTTGTCGCGACTGTCGGCACGCTGCTGACAGCATCCGCAAATCGAGAACGTCTGCTGCGCGATTTTCTTGCTTTTCGGCAAGCGGGGATGCGTGATGATCAAATCTATGGATTTGCACTGGACACCAACGATCCAGCAATGGTGTACCGGCTGGGCGAGAAGTTAAGACTACAGGGAATTGTCGTGGAACAGGCCACCGACACCGTTAGGATGTGCGGCAAGTCACTGGCTGCTGGCAGTCTTGTCGTACGGGCAGGTCAGCCAGCGGCACAGCTGGTCAGAACCCTGCTCGACAAGGAAAGTACACCCGCAGCAGCCTATATTGCTGAACAGGAACGGCGCCGTAAAAAAGGCCTTTCAGTAGAATTGTACGATGTCCTGGGATGGTCGCTCCCCGCAGCTTACAGCCTCGATATGACAACCTGTGCGGGTACAATCAGAGGGTCTCTGACTGCATTCGAAGCAGCACCCGACGTGGATGCTCCAATTGAAGCTGGCCTTGCCTACCTGGTCCCGTGGGGTAGTCGCGCGAGCGCACTTTTCCTGACTGCCGCCCTGCGTTCCGGGCTCGTGATTCATACCAGCACCCGTTCTTTTGTCCAGCAGGGCAAGACATTTCCCGCTGGCACCCTGATCGTCAAGAACAGTGATAATGGGAATGATGTGCACCAGCAGGTGGTCGATATCATTGCGACCACCCACGCCCTGGTTGTCGCAACGGACAGTAGCTGGACAGACGATGGCAGCAATTTTGGCAGCCAACACGTAAGACGGGTCTCGCCACCGCGGATTGCGCTTGCCTGGGACGAACCGACGCGCAGCCTGTCTACCGGCGCGACCCGCTATTTCCTGGAACAGGAACTTGGCTACCCGGTGACGCCGGTCCGAACGACCGATCTTGGCAGCCGGTACCTGGAAGCTTTTGATGTCCTCATTCTGCCCGACGGCGGCAACTACAAAGCCAGGCTGAACAGCGCCTCGCTCGTCGCATGGGTCAAGCAGGGCGGCACCCTGATCGGATTCTCGCGCGCACTCCGTTTCCTGGCTGAGGAAGAACTACTCGCGACTAAAAGGGAGAAGCGCGCGGGTGATACGGAGAAACCTGCCAAAGAAGACAAAGAAGACCTGGTCGCCGGCACGGTGCTGGCCGATGCTGATGAGTACGCGGGAGCAATTGCGCCGGATGACGCAAGACCAGACGAGATTCCTGGCGTATTGATGCGCGGTATCAGTGATGAAGACCACTGGCTAACGAGCGGTATCAGCCGCCCGCTCAATTTCATGATTGAAGGCGTTGATGTGTATTCGCCGCTCAAACTGGATGAGGGCGTGAACGCGGTACGATTCGCAGCGGCAGACGACCTGGTTGCCGGTGGCTACCTGTGGGAGGAGAATCTGCGACAGTGGGCTTACAAACCCGCCGTGATGGTGCAGGGACACGGCGAAGGCCACGTGATTGGCTTTGTCGGTGACCCAACATTCCGTGCCTTCATGAACGGGCTGGACGTGTTGCTGGTGAGCGCCGTATTTCGTGCAACGGCCTACCAGGGTTATTGAGGCCGGCTTTCATTTCTGGCGGAGACTTGCGCTACTCCCTCGTTGGTATCAGGATTAGCGCACCTCTCAACCAAGTCTGAAAATGAGATTTTTCCCGCTATTGCTACTGTGCATTTTCCTGCCTGCGTTCGCTGCTGATGCGCCGCGTGCACAGGCGGGGTTGATCGACCTGTCGATGTGGAATTTTGGCCATGATGGGCCGGTGGCACTGGATGGAGAGTATGAGTTCTACTGGCAGCGGCAGCTTTCGAGCGCTGACTTTTTCACATTGCCAGCGCAGGCCGCGTATACCATTAATGTGCCTTCGAGCTGGAACGGAAAAATTGTCCAGGACGAAGCACTCGGCGGTTTCGGCTACGCCACCTATCGACTTAACATCCTCATCACCCCCGATGGTCCAATGGCATTCAAAATGCCGGATCTCGGTACGGCGTACCGACTCATCGTCGATGGTCGTGAACTCTTCAAGGCTGGTGAACCCGGCACCAGCGCAGCCAACACGGTGCCACGCTATAACCCGGTCGTTGTGCAGTTTACCCCGCGCAGCAATCGCGTCGAACTCATCCTGCAGGTTTCAAACTTCGATCATCGGCTGGGTGGCGCCTGGCTCCCCATAGAGTTTGGCAAACCAGCACAACTGAATACGATGCGGGAAAACCAGCTTGCTCGTGACCTGATCCTGTTTGGCGCAATCCTGATTATTGGGCTCTACAATTTTGCGCTCTATGCGCTGCGGACAGAAAATCGCAGCAGCCTGTTCCTTGGCGTATTCTGTGTGCTGCTGGCAACTCGCCAATTGATGGTTGGCGACCGTTTTATGACCCGACTGATGCCGGATCTGCCGTTCGAGTGGTATCTGCGCATCGAGTACCTTGGCTGGTACGTCGCCGCCATGATGTTTGTCGCCTTCCTGCAAAGCATTTTTTCGCGAGAGGTAAACCGCCTCGTCGCACGAGGCATATACCTCGTGTTCGGTGCGGGTTCACTGGTTGTACTACTGACCTCACCGCAAATATTTACCTACACTGCACCAGGGTTCCAGGTACTGACGGTACTGGCGTTGCTCTATGGCTGCTGGTGCCTCATCGCAGCAAGCATGCGCAAGCGGGACGGCGCACGAATCCTGCTGTTTGCCTACACCATCCTGTTCATCTCGATCTTAAGCGATATCCTGGTGAATGCCGGGATGGTCAACAACGTGTTGCTGCTCGATCTTGGCCTTTTCATTTTTGTCCTGTTTCAAAGCATCCTGATCAGCTATCGATTTACCCAGTCGTTCAAGACTATCGAAGCTCAGCGCGGTCAATTGGAAGCAACCAACCTGAAACTCAGGACACAGGAAAAGCTAAGGCGCGATGCAGAAGTTGAGTCCGAGGCACTGCACCAGCGCATCGCCCAGTCCGAGAAGATGGAAGCCATTGGACTACTAGCAGGTGGTGTGGCACACGACCTGAACAATATTCTTTCTACCACCGTCACTTATCCAGAACTCGTGTTACTGGATCTGCCCGCGGACAGTCCCCTGACGCGTCCCCTGGAACTAACCAGGCAGGCTGGCCTCCGTGCTGCCGCGGTAATACAGGACCTGCTTACCCTGGCAAGGCGTGGCGTGATTCAACGCGAGGTACTCAACCTCAACCAGGTGATAGAAGATTACCTGGCCTCGGTGGAGCACGACATGTTGCGTAGCACTCGGCCAGACATCCGGGTAGAAACCAGCCTCGCTGTGGATCTGGACAATATTGAAGGCTCACCGGTTCATCTGCAGAAACTGGTCATGAACCTGGTATCCAATGCAATAGAAGCCCAGGACGACAAGGGTTCTATCAGCATCTCAACACACAATGAAAAGAGCGGTACACAGGAACTCTTCTACATGCCGCTCAAGGCTGGCGATTATGTGGTGCTCAGCGTTGAGGATGAGGGCAGCGGCATTGACCATGATGATCTGGACAAAGTGTTTGAGCCTTTCTATACCACCAAGGTCATGGGGCAGAGTGGCACGGGCCTTGGTATGTCTGTCATCTGGGGGGTCGTCTATGATCACGGCGGTGCCATTGATGTCATGACAGAACAAAACGTCGGAACCCGCTTCGACATCTATCTGCCACGTACCACCAAACCTGCCCCGCCACGCCCGGAACCGCAACCCATCATCAATCTGCTCGGCACCGGTCAAAAAATACTGGTGGTGGACGATATGAAAGATCAACGGGAACTGACCGCCGCGGTGCTGGAACGACTGGGTTATACGCCAGATACCTGCGCCTCTGGACCTGATGCGGTCGCGAAACTGGCAGAAACCACGTTCGATGTCGTCCTGCTGGATATGGTGATTGATGACGGCTGGGACGGACTTACCACCTATCGGGAGATCAGGAAACTGGTGCCAGACCAGAAAACGTTGCTGGTCAGCGGATTTGCCGAGACCGACCAGGTTATTCAGGCCCAGGCCGAAGGGGCAGGGCCATTTCTCCGCAAGCCATTCACCATTGAGGCAATAGGGTCAAGAATCAGGAACCTGCTCCGCTCCTGAAACCCGGAAAAACAGCAATTGGCGGGATGCGGGTGACCTGGAACCACTGGTCAGGCCAGCGCAGTGCGCTTTGTGTCCTTACCCCTGCATTTGTCTGCAATGCGCCAAATCACCGCATTTCCGGCATCCATGCCGGTCAGAGGGTAGAAATAGACAGATTTGAGCGAAAAGCTAGCGGAATTCTGCTCGATTTCCTGTATGATGCGCGCGGTTTTCGACCGCAATTTTGCATCTATCTACCGAACGAATGGAACCATGACAGACCTATCCCTTTACAGAAACATTGGTATTTTCGCGCACGTTGATGCGGGTAAAACCACGACCACAGAACGAATCCTCAAGCTCACGGGTAAAATCCACAAGACCGGTGAGGTTCACGACGGCGCGGCAACTACTGACTTTATGGAGCAGGAGCAGGAGCGCGGGATCACGATCCAGTCTGCGGCAACCACCTGTTTCTGGAAGAACCATCGCCTCAACATCATCGATACGCCGGGACACGTTGACTTCACCGTTGAAGTCTATCGCTCCCTGAAAGTTCTCGACGGCGGTGTCGGCGTATTCTGTGGTTCCGGCGGTGTTGAGCCCCAGTCAGAGACCAACTGGCGTTATGCCAACGATTCTGAAGTCGCCCGCCTGATTTTTGTCAACAAACTCGATCGCGTTGGCGCTGATTTCCTGCGAGTTGTTGAACAGGTTAAGAAAGTTCTGGGTGCTAGCCCACTGGTAATGACGTTGCCGATCGGTCGGGAAGATGATTTTGTTGGTGTCGTTGACGTGCTCACCAAAAAAGCCCACATCTGGGATGCGACCGGTCTGCCAGAGAATTTTGAGATTACTGACGTGCCCGCTGACATGGTGGCGGAAGTTGATCGTTTCCATGATTTGCTGATTGAGACTGCAGTTGAACAGGACGACGACCTCACCATGGCATATCTGGATGGTGAAATCCCATCCATCGAAGATATCAAGCGGTGTATTCGCAAGGGTACGCGCAACCTGGACTTCTTCCCGACCTACTGCGGTTCTGCGTTTAAGAACAAGGGTGTTCAGTTGGTGCTGGACGGTGTTGTGGACTACCTGCCCAACCCGACCGAAGTTGATCCCCAGGACCTCACTGACGAGGAAGGCGAACCAACCGGCAAGGTTGCCAAGGTCTCTGTTGACGAGCCTTTCCGGGCGCTTGCTTTCAAAATCATGGAAGACCGGTTTGGTGCCCTGACCTTTATCCGAATCTACTCGGGTGTGCTGGAGAAGGGAGACTCAATCCTCAATTCGTTCACCGGCAAGACAGAGCGTATCGGCCGAATGGTCGAAATGCATGCGAATGATCGTAACGAGGTAGATCGCGCCCAGGCTGGTGACATCATTGCCTGCGTGGGACTCAAGAACATCCAGACAGGTCACACACTGTGCGACCCGCAACACCCGTGTACGCTGGAAGCGATGGTCTTTCCAGAACCGGTTATCTCCATTGCTGTTGCCCCCAAGGACAAGGCCGGCTCCGAGAAGATGGGTATTGCGATCGGCAAGATGATTGCAGAAGACCCCTCTTTCCGCGTCGAGACTGATGAAGACTCAAAGGAAACCATCCTTAAAGGTATGGGCGAACTGCACCTTGATATCAAGATCGACATCCTGAAACGTACCTACGGCGTTGAACTTGAGGTAGGCCAACCGCAGGTTGCCTATCGCGAAACCATTACGAGAGAGATTGACGACTCCTATACACACAAGAAACAGTCCGGTGGTTCGGGTCAGTTCGGCAAGATCGACTACCGCATTAGCCCCGCGGAAGCCGGCACGGGCTTCAACTTTGTTTCAACTGTTGTTGGCGGTAATGTGCCGAAGGAATTTTTCCCGGCTATCGAAAAAGGCTTCCGCAGCATGATGGAGCAAGGGCCGCTCGCCGGCTTCCCAGTCATGGACTTTTCTGTAGAGCTATACGATGGTGGCTTCCATGCTGTTGACTCGTCTGCGATCGCCTTTGAGCTCGCAGCAAAAGGCGCGTACCGTCAAAGTATGGCCAAAGCTGGCCCACAGCTGATCGAACCGATCATGAAGGTTGACGTATTTACCCCTGAAGACCATGTGGGTGACGTGATTGGCGACCTGAACCGTCGCCGGGGCATGATCAAGGACCAGGAACTGGGGATGACCGGTGTTCGCGTCAAGGCTGAAGTGCCACTTGCAGAAATGTTTGGCTACATTGGCACACTGCGCACCATGACGTCTGGCCGCGGCCAGTTCTCAATGGAGTTCTCGCACTACCTGCCGTGTCCTGCTTCCGTTTCGGAAAAGGTCATTGAACAGGAGCGTGCGCGTCAGGAAGCCAAGAAGAAGTAGCGCAGCCTCTTCGGAGACAGTTTTTCGCTACAACTTCCCAAGAACCAAAAAAAGCCCGGCACTGCCGGGCTTTTTTATGATCAACTACCCCGCTCAACCAGGCGCAGATAGTAGTCTTTCCGCGCATTTCGTTCGTCGGAGACCAGGTACACTTCCACATGGTCAACCCCGTCAATCGGTGAAATGGGATCTGTGATGCAACGCATCGTCGCGGCTGTATTGGCCAGCCCCGCGTCGTCCGCTGGCGCCAGGAAGGTCGTCGCCGGAATTCGTTTGTTCTCTTTAGACAGAATGATGGACCTGGCTGGCAGCGGTAATGGAAACGACAGTGCATTGTCCTTCACCGTCGCCTCAAGGTAGCCTGTTTGCGCTTCCGGGGTGTCAGGGAAATCGAAACGGCCCTGATACTCGATCACGGTCGTGGGTGTACCCTGGCCAAACCGCATTCTCACGTCCAATTCTTCGTTGCGGTCCAGCACCGTCAACAGGTGCACGGTGCCCCCGGTATAACAGACACTTTCCATACCACTGAAGAACTTGTCCTGCCTCGGATTGTTTGTTCGTGCCATGCTCACCTCGAGTGAACGAACCTGGTACCCGGGCGCAACCCTGAAGGCGAGCCAGATGAGACGACTGGCATCAGGCAGGCGATACATGCCGCGATCGGCCAGTACAATACGGTCACCTGCAGGCGCCGCGTGTTCAGCCGCATATTTTTCATCCAGATAGGCTTTCTGTGCTTGATAATCGAAACCTGCAATGCTGGCGAGTTGGTTGAACAAGGACGCTGCCAGGAACCAGCCAGTGAGCAACGCAACTATCAGCGACCCTGTGACCTGTACTGAATCCCTCAGTGGGATACCCAACCCGCGACCAACGGCAGCAGACAGCAATGGGGCTGTAATGATTGCAACCAGCAAGCCTGCATAGAACACCGCAAGACCTTCCATGCCCACGACCAACCTTGTCGACATGAGCGCGGCAAGACCCAGGACAACCAGCGACGCCACCAGGCTCGCCTTCATGACAACATAGCGTCGAAAGCCGTGCGCCCATTGGTGGCGGTATTCGTAGCGCTGCCATAGTACCAGCAGGACAAGAACAGCGAGATTGAACACAACGATCAGTAGCGACCCGCCAAGTCGCCCAATGATCTCCACCAGTGAACTCATGTGTCACTCGGCCGCGTCAGGGTACATGACGAATTAATCACATTTCTGCACCCGGTTCAAAGTATCGCTCCTGCACGGGCCAGCGAGTGGCAAAAATGATCGATCACCGGGGCACAATTTTGGTCAAGACCTGATACCAGAACACTTTTCGCTAGCGCGCTTCCTCGTACGCCGCCTTGATGAGTGCGATCAGTTCAGCATCAACCTGGGAGGTGTCGGCAATCTGCACACGGTGGGTGCACATCGTGCCGAATGGGCCAGAGGCTTCCAATCGCCCTTCCACTGGACGATCATTGAACTTGAGGCCAAGATCGATGCGGGTTTTGGTTGACGGCTGAACAAGCGCAAACTGACGGTTTACCCGAAAGCTGACGCTCGCTTTCTTCGGCGCGACCTCAACATCTTTGCCAAACATAACTATCTGCCTGCAGAGCGCGTCGTAGAAATGAACCCACCCGTGCGGTGAATGGACGCGGTTTTGCGGCAAGTGGAGGCATTGAGTTGTGCCACGATCGAAGGGTACGAGGCAAGGAAGTGAACCTGCACACTGACAACTGTCCACCAGCCGGAAAAAGCCCGGTCATTACCCAAGTATCGTTAGCAGGGCAATCGAATCAGCCAGCGCCTCAAGTTCATGCGGGTCATCAGCTAGCAGATGTACAAGTTGGGAAGGCCCAATCGACTGCCTCGCCCGTGACGTGCGCAGTTCAAGGATACCTGTCACACATTGAATGATGATGGGCGAGGCGACGCTGCGTTCTGGCAGTGACTGCCCTTTGGCAAGCACGATCCTGTCGAGTCGGAAACTGTCATTGTCGATGAGCGCGTGTGACGAAACCGCGTCGAGTTCGCTGGGCCACTTTTGCAGATCAACGAGTTCACCGGGCTTCGCGTGGCGGATTGCCATGATTGAATCTCCTTTGGCCATTTTCGAAGTTGCCTGAACGTATTCTGCTAGTATGCCAGCGTGATGCATACACTTGATTATCAATGAATCAGGATCAAGTACTGATTCTGGCAATTATCGCGGCAACCGTCGTGATGTTCTTCTGGGCCCGCTGGCGCCATGACGTCGTTGCGCTTGGCTCGCTGATGCTCTGCGTTGGCGCTGGGCTGGTACCGACCGAGGCTGCGTTTGACGGTTTTGGTCATCCCGCCGTCATCACAGTGGCGGCTGTCCTGATCCTCAGCCAGGGATTGCGCAACTCTGGCGTCATTGATGCGATCGCCCAGCGCGCTTTGCCCGAGGGTGGATCCTTTACCCTCACGTTAAGTGCACTGCTTTTACTCGGCGCCGTTCTCTCCGCCTTCATGAACAACGTTGGCGCCATGGCGTTGCTGATGCCGGTCGCCATTCAGATGGCAGCGCGGTATGAACATCCACCGGGTGTGGTCTTGATGCCTCTCGCGTTTGCCACCATTCTTGGCGGCATGACAACACTGATCGGCACCCCGCCCAACCTGATCGTCTCTGGTTATCGTGCCGACGCTGGCCTGGACAGCTTTGGCATGTTCGATTTTACGCCTGTTGGGCTGTCGGTGATGGTCGGTGGCGTGCTGTTTGTCTCATTAATCGGCTGGCGACTGGTTCCCGCACGCCAGAAAACGGATACAGACAGTTTCGATACCGGTACTTATCTGACCGAGGTCCGAGTCAAGGCGGACAGCAAGGCAGCAGGACTTTCTGTTCGGGAGGCCGAGGAAAAACTGAGCGATGCCGATGCGCAGATTGTGGGCATGGTACGAAATGATTTCCGGATCTTCACGCCGAGGCCGGACAGATTGTTGCGCGGTGGCGACATTATGGTGATCGAAGCAGAGCCCGAGTTGCTGTCGAACGCGCTGTCCAGCCTGGGGCTCGAACTAGAGAGCCATGTGGCAGCAGAAGAGGAAAAGGCAGAAGAACAAAAGGAGCAGGAAAAAGCGCGGGACAGCAAAGACGCCAGCGAAGCCAGGGAAGAGGTAACCGCCGATACCCCTGCTGAGGATGCTACCGACGAAGAGGTAACCGAAACCAGGGCCGACAACTCAGACGAGCAATTGATTCGGGAAC
>CAYGNA010000046.1:6768-16740 GCA_964351065.1 uncultured Pseudomonadales bacterium | reverse complement strand
GTTGGCCCGGGTCATCCGGGACAAGCGTACACTGGGCGGGGCGGGTCGCCTCCACGAGCGCCATAAAGCCTGGAAATCCATTGCTTTCAGCGTCTGCGTAAGGATTACCTTCGATGTTAAATTCAATATCGTGGTAAGCCGGTTCCTGTAACAGCGCAGCCAGATCGGTCACGTCATGCGGGCGAATGTGTCGCATGTCAGGCCTTGGATGTACCGTAATTCCCTGTGCTCCTGCGCTGATGCAGGTTCGTGCAGCCTCGACGACACTTGGAATTATCGTATCGCGTGAATTGCGAATCAGGGCAACCTTGTTGAGATTGACGCTAAGTTTTGTCATGTCCAGCTCGATGCCCGGCGATGGTAGATCCTGCGACTGGCCCAGAACCCGAGGATGAGGGCGACAATCACAACCGCCCCACCACGGACAAACCATTCCTGGGCCGATGAGTCTGTCAATTTGTCGTTAGCGATGAGCAGATCGTCTATCTGCTGCTCCAGTATGTCGCGTTCAGCAATCAGGGCCCGGTTGGATTCTTCGATACTGATTGTGCTGGCGGCGAGTCGGGTTATCTCTTCCAGTTCACTGCTGGTCTGCTGGTACTGGGCTCGAACTGTCTCAAGTTCAGCCTCACGTGCTTCGCTCTCTTCATCCAGCGCCTGGATTCGAAGCAGGGTTTGTTGATGGACCGCCGAGAGCTTCCGGAGTTCTTCCTGCGTGGCTTCCAGCAAATCCTGCGCAATTGGTTCATCCTGCAGATATTGGGTCTGAATCCATCCTTCCATGCCATCATCCAGGCGGACCCGACTGTAACCGGTGTCGTCATTCTGTTCGATGAGTTCTAGCGATGTCCCGCTGCGAAGGCCCTTGTGCACAATCCGATATTCAATGGACTGGCCGCCACGCAGAGGTACATACAGCGTATCTCGTACGTAGACTGTTGTTGCGAATGTTGCTTGCGAAACACAGGCCAGCGACAGCAGTGCGAGGAGTGCCTGGCGGAAGCTCAATCGGAAGCTCAATCGGAAGCAGAACCGGTTCAGGGGAGTACCTTCCTAAATGGTTTGACGGTGACCCGCGCATACACCCCGGCAGTCACGTAAGGATCACCATCAGCCCACTGCCTGGCATCTGTCAGGGAGGCAAACTCCGCTACCACCAGGCTGCCGGTAAAACCGGCTTCACCCGGGTCATCATTGTCGATGGCGGGATGCGGGCCGGCGATGAGTAGCCGACCTTCACTCTTCAATGTCTCCAACCGTTCCAGGTGGGCTGGGCGGGCAGTCTTGCGGCGTTCCAGGCTGTCTGCAACGTCTTCACTGATAATGGCGTAATACATGATAGTCCGTCTGATGTGTGGCTATTTGGTGTTGTTTTCGATCGCTTCATCGGTCAGGTAACCCCCTTTGACAAGGTAGATAACCGTGAGGGTCATATAGACAATCGTGATTCCAATGCCGCCGAAAAGCTTGTAGCTGACCCAGAACTCGAGCGAGAAGGTATAGGCGACAAAGAGATTAAGCGCTCCGGCGATAAAAAAACCCAGTGCCCAGCCAAAGTTGAGATTACGCCATGCGTGTTTCGGCAATGACAACTGCTCGGTCAGCATCTTCTGGATGAGGTTTTCTTTGCTCATGAAGTGGCTTGCGATCAGCGCGGCCGAGAACAGCCAGTTGACGACAGTGGGTTTCCAGAGGAGAAACGCCTCGTTATGAAACAGCAGGGTAGCGCCGCCAAACAGAATGGCGACCCAGAAAAGCACCTGGGTTTTCTTTTCAACACGCCTGGTGGCGCCGTACTCGTAGCCAACCTGGACACACACTCCCAACATCAGGACCGCGGTCGCAATATAGATGTCCCGCGTATAAAAAAATACGCCTGCGAACAGGGCAACGGGGACAAACTCGACAAATTGCTTCATATGGGCAAGACAATTGCGGAAAAGCCTGATGATAATTGAAATCAGCGCCAAGGTTTAGTCTCTATTTCCTGGTCTGCCAATAGACACTTCGTGCGGACCCCTGTAGCGCGTCTCGCACGCTTCTTGCGCTGGAGGCAACTCTCGACCACAATTCGCGCATGAGCCAGTTTTTTCGCATACATCCGGACAACCCCCAGTCTCGCCTTGTCGCCCAGGCCGTGGATATCATTCGGCGGGGAGGCGTGATTGCGTATCCTACGGACTCCGCCTACGCACTCGGCTGTCACATCGGCGACAAAAGTGCGCTGACCCGGATGCAGCAGATTCGCCGGCTTGATGACGACCATAACTTCAGCCTGGTTTGCCGGGATCTGTCTGACCTGGGCACCTACGCCCGGGTTAGTAACACCGCCTACAGACTGCTCAAGGCGGCAACGCCAGGGCCTTATACCTTTATCCTCCAGGCAACTCGCGAGGTGCCTCGTCGACTGGTGAATCCCAAACGCAAGACGATTGGTGTGCGGGTGCCTGACAATACAATTTGCCAGGCTCTGCTGGCGCAGCTGGGCGAGCCCATTATGAGCTCCACGCTGATTTTGCCCGGGGACGAGTTTCCGCTCACCGATCCGCTGGAGATCAGGGATGCGCTCGAACACCAGGTAGACCTCGTGATAGATGGGGGGTTTTGTGGACTGGAACTGACCACGGTAATTGACCTTGAGGATGATGCACCCGTGGTGCTGCGGGAGGGGCGTGGCAGTCTTGAACTCTTCGTCAGCTAGAATTACACCGCCGGCAGCCTGATTCTGTCACGCTGTAATCGCGCGTACCCCAATCCTTCTGCTTCAGCTATAATGCCGGCAAAATTGATCCCCAGATTCCTCTTGAACCAGATATACCTTTGTTTCCGTGCCGCCCGGGCCCTGTCTGCCCGCGGCTTTGCTTTTGCTTTTACCGGAGTGTCCGTCCGATGAGTCTGCTCGATGCCCAAAAGCGTGTATTGTCCGGTATGCGCCCCACCGGCCGCCTGCATCTTGGTCATTATCATGGTGTTCTGAAAAACTGGATTCGGCTGCAACATGAGTTCGACTGCATGTTTTTTGTTGCCGACTGGCACGCCCTGACCACGCACTACGAAGATCCAAGGGTCATTGAAGAAAGCGTCTGGAATATGGTGATCGACTGGCTCGCGGCTGGTGTCAATCCTGGCTCGGCCTCGCTGTTTATCCAGTCAAAAGTGCCTGAGCATGCCGAGCTTCATCTACTGCTGTCGATGATTACGCCACTTTCGTGGCTCGAGCGGGTTCCCACCTATAAAGACCAGATTGCGCGCATGGGTAATGAGCGAGATCTCGCCACCTATGGATTTCTTGGTTACCCGGTACTGCAAAGCGCAGATATCCTGATCTACAAGGCGGGTCACGTGCCTGTAGGCGCAGATCAGGTGCCGCATGTGGAGATGACGCGTGAACTGGCCCGCCGTTTTAACCACCTGTACGGACGTGAGCAAGGTTTCGAGCAGGCCGCTGAGGATGCGGTGCGCAAGCTGGGCAGAAGAAATTCTCGCGTCTACCAGGAGCTCCGGAAGGACTATCTGGAGCAGGGTAATGCCGCATCCCTGGATAAGGCGAGGGCGATGGTCTCGGATCAGCAGAACATTTCTCTCGGTGATCGGGACAGGCTGTTTGGCTACCTCGAAGGGGGTGGTAAGGTGATCCTGCCTGAACCACAGGCACTTTTGACTGAAGCATCTGTGATGCCTGGCCTTGACGGCAACAAGATGTCGAAGTCATATGGCAATGAGATATCGTTGCGTGAAGCGCCGGACTCGGTAGAGAAGAAAATCAGGACCATGACCACCGATCCCGCCAGGGTTCGTCGTACAGATCCTGGCAATCCGGACAAATGCCCTGTGTTCAAACTTCATGACATCTATTCTGATGAAGAGACCAGAGGCTGGGTACGGCAAGGTTGCACGACTGCGGGTATTGGCTGCCTTGACTGCAAGCGACCCCTGATTGACGCGGTGCTGGAGGAACAGCAGCCCATGCGGGAGCGGGCAAAACAGTATGAGGAAAACCCCGACGTCGTGAAATCGATTGTCGCGGAAGGCTGTGAGAAAGCAAGGGCAATTGCACGGGCCACGCTGGAAGATGTGCGTGGTGCCATGGGATTGGACTACCGGTAACGTCTATGTCGGATTCGATATGTCAGAGCTAGTGCCAGAGACAGATGCGCCTGCGGACGGCAAAACGGTAACGCGCCAGGGCGAGATGCCGTTTGCCATGGTAGACGGCCGTCCCATGAGCCAGTTGCCACTCGATCTGTACATTCCACCAGATGCCCTGGAGGTGTTCCTTGAGGCATTTGAGGGGCCGCTGGATCTGCTGCTTTACCTGATCAAGCGCCAGAACCTCGATATTCTGGACATCAAGGTCGCCGAGATTACCCGCCAGTACATGAATTACATCGATCTGATGCAGGAATTGCAGCTGGAACTCGCCGCAGAATACCTGGTGATGGCTGCTGTGCTGGCTGAAATAAAGTCACGCATGCTGCTACCGCGGCAGCAGAATGAAGAAGTTGACGAGGATGACCCGCGCGCTGAATTGATCCGCCGCCTGCAGGAATACGAGCGGTTCAAACAGGCTGCCCTGGATATCGATGATATAAGCCGCAATGAGCGGGACTTCTGGGTTGCCCGGGCTGACCTGCCGGTTATCGAAAAACCGAAACCTCTGCCAGATGTTCACCTGCAGGAAATGCTGATAGTACTGGCGCGGGTGATGAAGCGGGCAGAACGCTACGCCAGCCATCATGTGAGCCTGGAACCGCTGTCAACCCGTGAGCGTATGTCGAGCATTCTGGATCGGGTTCATCATGCGGGTGACCAGTTTGTGGCTTTTGCCTCGCTGTTTTCGCCAGAAGAAGGCAGGGCGGGCGTTGTTGTAACCTTCCTTGCAATGATGGAGCTGATCAAAGAGTCCTTGCTGGAAATCGTGCAGACGGAGCCGTTTGCACCCATTCACGTGAAGGCGAGGGTTGCTTCAATCGAAGAAACCGTTGCTGAATAACTCGTTGTCCTGAACCCTAAGAAGAAAATGAACGAAGACGAATCAACCAGTGAATTTCCTGCGCTCAAGCAGATTATTGAAGGCGCAATTATGGCAGCTGATCGGCCGCTCAATGTCGACGGCCTGATCCAGATTTTTGAGGGCGAGCAGCCCTCCCGGGAAGATGTTCGCCAGGCACTTGAAGCGATTCAGGCGGATTGTGAAGGCCGCGGATTTGAACTGAAAGAAGTCGCGAGCGGCTTTCGTTTCCAGGTGCGTGAAGAATATGGTGACTGGATTGGGCGACTCTGGGAAGAGCGGGCGCCGCGTTACACCCGGGCGCTGCTTGAGACCCTGGCGCTGATCGCCTACAAGCAGCCTATAACGCGCGGTGATATCGAAGAGATTCGTGGTGTCACCGTCAGCACCAATATCATCAGGACACTGCTCGAGCGGGAGTGGGTCAGGGTAGTCGGTCATCGTGATGTGCCTGGGCGCCCGGCCATTTATGCAACAACACGGCACTTCCTCGACTACTTCAACCTGACGAGCCTGGATGAGTTGCCGACGCTATCGGAAATCAAGGACCTGGACAAGCTGAATGAGGAACTGGACCTGGACGATGAGGTATTTACTCCCCGCAGTCTTGAAATCCAGGCAGAAGATCTGGATGAGTCCACAGATGAAAACGATGGCCGTGAAGATGCCACCCTGGCTGAGGTCACAAACCAGGTTAATGCAATCCAGGAAAATATTCGGAACATCATGGCGGTTGATGAGCACCTTGATGACGTCGATGACATCGATGACCTTGACGAAACAGAGATTAGTGCTGAAACAGAAGCAGATTCAGCGCCTGATACTGGTCCCGGGCCAGAACCAGAACCAGAAGCAGATACGGATGACGGGGTGGACAAAGATGAGCGGTGATTACCGCAATGTCTGAAAAACTTCAGAAAATTCTAGCCAACATGGGCATGGGTAGCCGCCGTGAGATAGAGCAGTGGATTACTGACGGACGCATTAAGGTGAATGGTCAGGTCGCCAAACTGGGTGACAGGGCCGAGCCTGAGCAGCGCATTCTTGTAGATGGTCGGCCGATCAGCCAGAAAAAGAAACCGGCCCATCGGGTCATTCTCTACAACAAGCCCACGGGCCAGATCTGCTCGCGCCGGGACCCCGAAGGGCGCCCTACAATTTTCAGCAAGCTGCCCAAACTCAAACATCAGCGTTGGATAGCCATTGGCCGGCTCGACTTCAATACGAGTGGGCTTCTGCTGTTAACGACCGACGGTGAACTTGCCAACCGTTTGATGCACCCCTCTTATCAGATCGAACGTGAGTATGCGGTGCGGATACTCGGCGAGGTCACTGACGAAAAATTGCAGGCCATGCGCGATGGTGTGCTGCTGGAGGACGGTGTTGCCCGTTTCTCTGATATCCAGAAAGCCAAGCCGTCAGACATGGACGACGATGAACACGCTAACCAGTGGTACTACGTGGTGCTCATGGAAGGCCGTAACCGCGAGGTGCGGCGGTTGTGGGAATCACAGGGTCTGACGGTGAGTCGCCTCAAGCGGGTCCGGTTTGGCAGCCTCTTTATTCCGTCAGCGGTCAGGGCAGGTCGATGGACCGATCTTGAGTCAGGCCAAATCCGGGACCTCTACAAGAGTGTTGGTCTGCGGCGCGCATCCCGCGAGCGACGCGATTAAAGTCGTTGACTTTCGTCCCACGTCGAATCGCATCTGCTTCAAATGCCAGAAATTGGCTCTTGCATATCCTGCAACAGAATCGAAAACTTGTTTGAAACTACTATGGTCGGTGACCAGCAGTGAGGGGATGGGTGTCTTTCCGATGCGACTAGCGCCATGGATGGACGCGGGATGGGCCATGGATGGCCCACGGAGCAGCGGGAAGACACCCATCCCCTCGCTGCACACTCCCCGTAACGGAGTGCTCTTTTTTGCTGAGGAGTAGCATAGGAGGAATGGAATTCCCCTGCCGCTTACACTCGTACTTTTAACCCAGCCAGTCCGCACCAAACATCTCGCCATTCTCTTTGCAATCCGGCCCCATCAGGTACAGGTACAGCGGCATCAGTTCAGCCGGCGTCTTGATGGTTGCGGGATCCTCACTGGGATAGGCCGCCGCCCGCATTTTTGTTCGGGTGCCGCCCGGATTTACCATGTTGGTTCGAATGTTCGAGGTGTTCTCGAGTTCTTCTGCCAGCAGTTTGGCCAGTGCATCCTGCGCGGCTTTTGAGACGGCGTAGGCACCCCAGTATGCCCGCGGGTTGGCGCCAACCGATGACGAGGTGAAAAGTAGTGCGGCATCTGCCGACAAACGGAGTAGTGGCATCAGCAGGCGGGTGAGAAGAAACGGCGCATGCGCATTGACCTGCATGACGCGCATCCAGTCATTCAGGTCCCAGGTTTCGACGGGAATGCGACTGCCAAGCTGGGCCGCGTTATGGAGCAATCCGTCCAGATGCCCGTAGTTTTTCTTGATGGCCTCGCCCAGTTCAACAATCTGCCCGGGCGTCACGCTGGCAAGGTCCATTGGCGCAATGCCGGGCTCAGGGTCGCCTGCCGCGACAATTTCGTCATAGACCAGTTCGAGTTTGCTGCTGGTTTTGCCTAACAAAATGACGGTGGCACCATAGCGCGCAAAGGTAATGGCAGCGGTTCGTCCAATGCCATCGCCGGCACCGGTAACAAGGATAATTCGGTTTGCAAGCAAGTCTGCGGCAGGGGTGTAGGTCATCGGCCGGTTCCAAAGAAAACAACTTTGATAGAGCGAATGATGATGGAGATATCCAGCATCAGCGAGTAATTCTTGATGTAAAAAAGATCGTACTGGAGCTTCTGCGCGGCGTCCTCGGATGAGTCGCCATAGCCGTGCATCACCTGGGCCCAGCCGGTGATGCCAGGTTTCACCACGTGCCGCAAATTGTAGTAGGGGATGTCCCGGCTCAGCTGGGAAATGAATTCGGGCCGCTCCGGACGTGGACCAATAAAGCTCATGTCACCACGCAGCACGTTCCATAGTTGAGGCAGTTCATCGAGCCTGAACTTGCGCATGATGCCACCCAGCAGCGTGGTGCGGGGATCATTTTTTGCTGCAAACTGTGCACCCTGGGCCTCGGCGTTGTTCACCATGGTGCGAAACTTGAGCACGGTAAAAGGCGCGCCATTTTCTCCGACCCGTGTTTGGCGATAGAGAATTGGCAGGCCGGACGTCAGCAGTACCGTAGAGGCAGTGAACAGGATGAGCGGGAACAGCACTAGCCCGCCAACCAGCGCAATCAGGATGTCAATGTAGCGCTTGAACCGCAGGCCAATCGGGTTGTGGATCAGGTCAAACCCGTGGGCGGTCGCAATCCACTGCTGGTTGAGTTGGAAGACCGGCAAACGGGCAAGGAAGCGTTCATAAAAGTCGCTGATGGTGTAGATGCGAACGCCGCTGATGCGTATACCCATCAGGCGGCTGATCAGCATCTCGGGTGCGCGTTCCGGTGCGGCCACAACAATGCCCGCAACCTGCCTCTCCCACAGAACCTGTTCCAGGTCGTGCCAGGTGCCCGGGTTTTCGATCGCCGGGTCGTCAAAAATCTCCGGTGGAGCATCCGGCGGGCAGAGCAGCAGCAGGCGCTCCACGGCGTAAAACGAGCGAAACTGTTTGACGAAGTCCGCGGTGTCGCCATCGGTGATAACAAGCCACTCGATCATGCGCCGCTGGGACCTGATCCAGTTGTTCAGCAGGTAGCGCCACCAGAGCGACCAGAGCCACACCATCAGCAGGCTGGTTGCCAGCACGCCCCTACCCACAAAACCGCCAATAAAGGCCGGGCCAAGCAGGTAGACGGTGAGTGCGACGGTCATACCGGTCAGCACCATGGCGATAAATGAACGCTCCAGCATGCCAAGCTGGCTCAGCATGGACTCGAAGGTGTATAGGTCCATCAGGTAGAAGTAGAGAAACGTAAAGGCAGCAATGAGTACCAGTTTCCAGGTCAGCAGGAAGTTGGTTGCAAACACGTCTGTGATCAGGAAGTGATTCAGGTTAAAAATCAGCACAACACCGAGGATATCCAGCAGTACCAGCACGATAACGGTGGCGTTACCCGAAGCGTTCATTACTCGGCAGGTTTGCGGGCGTGGACAAGATAGTTGACGTCCGTATCGCGACTGAGTCGATATACCTGCGTCAGCGGGTTGTAGGTCATGCCGGTGATGTCCATGAGTGCCAGTTCACTGCTGCGCAAACAAGCCGCGAGTTCCGAGGGCTTGATAAACTTGCCGTAGTCATGGGTGCCGCGCGTTAGCAGGCCAAGGACGTATTCCGCGCCGATAACCGCCAGCGCCCAGGCTTTTGGATTGCGATTAATAGTTGACAGAAACAGGTGTCCACCCGGTTTGAGCAGGCGTGCGCACGCATCAATCACCGACGCGGGGTCGGGTACATGCTCCAGCATTTCCAGACAGGTAACAACGTCAAACTCGCCTGCATGGCTCGCAGCATAGTCTTCAACCAGTGACTTCTCGTAGGTGACGCGATCAGCAAGATCAGACTCCACTGCATGCAACCTGGCCACGGTCAGCGGCTTGTCTGCCATGTCGATACCAGTGACATTAGCGCCAGCGGTCGCCAGCGACTCCGTCAGGATGCCACCACCACAGCCAACGTCCAGGGTGCGGGCGCCATTCAGCACGGTCCGCTCAGCAATGTAACCAACCCGAAGCGGATTGATGTCGTGTAGCGGTTTGAATTCGCTGGTCTTGTCCCACCACTTGCGCGCAACTGAATCGAATTTTTCGAGCTCTGCTGCATCAATATTGTCTTTAATATTGTCTTTGCTCACGCCTGCATCCTCAGAAACCAATGTTCAACCTGCGATCGCAGGGCGTCTTCATCCAGGTGGGTAAACTTGCCGTCCCTCAGTAACTGTTTGCCGTTCACCCAGACATCAGAAACGTGGTGCCCTGATGCGGAATAGCCCG
>CAYGNA010000046.1:0-6758 GCA_964351065.1 uncultured Pseudomonadales bacterium | reverse complement strand
GAATAGACCAGCTGGGAAATCGGATGGTGCATCGGTTGGAAGGTCAAATCCGAAACGTCAATGGCCGTGATATCGGCCAGCTTGCCGATCTCGATGCTCCCCAGTTCACTTTCCCGGCCCAGCATTCGAGCCCCATTCAATGTGGCCATTTCCAGTGCCGTATGAGCGCTGACCGCAGTGGCATCACCCGAACTGCCTTTGGCCATGAGTGCTGCGCTGCGCATTTCTTCCAGCATATCCAGGTTGTTGTTGGACGCAGCGCCGTCGGTGCCAAGACAGACGTTCACGCCCGCTGCCAGCAGGTCACGCACCGGGCAGAAACCGCTGGCGAGTTTCTGGTTGGATTCAGGGCAATGCACAACGTGTGCACCGGCAGCGGCGAGCCGCGCAATTTCTGCTGCTGTCAGCTGGGTCATGTGGACACTTTGCAGCGATGGTCCGAGCAGGCCCAACTGCTCCATTCGGTCAAATGGTCGCGCGCCATGCTGCGCGACTGCGTCGCTTAGCTCGGTTGCCGTTTCATGAAGGTGAAGGTGGACGGGTAAACCCAGTTCTGCAGAAAGGCGATGTACAGCCAAAAAACCCTCGTCGGTCACGGTGTAGGGGGCATGGGGCGCAAAGGCGGTGCTGATCAGCGGATGATCTTTCAATGTGTCATGGACCGCGAGTGCTTTGGTAATGTGGTCTTCCTCGCTGCTGGCCCAGGCATTGGGAAACTGGATAACCGGCAGGCACACCTGGGCACGAAAAAAATTGTCGATATAGGCCTTCGAGGATGCGTTCGGGAAAAAATAGGTATCAACGGCGCAGGTAGTGCCGGTTCGAATCATCTCGGCAATCGCAAGCGTTGTACCGACCCGGGTAAATTCGGCGTCTACAAACCTGGCTTCCGCCGGCCACATATGGTTATTCAGCCAGTCCATCAACTCCTTGTCATCCGCGTAGCCACGGAACAGTGTCATCGCAGCGTGACCGTGGGCGTTAATAAAGCCGGGCGTAACGATGTGATGGGGCAGATTCACCTGCTTTGCGGCAGGGAAACCTGCTGCAGCCGCAGCCTGTGGCATGAGTCCAATCACGCGCTGGTCACGGATGACAACAGCGTGATCTTCAAGGCAGACGCCCCTTGGCACGACCGGAATGATCCAGCGGCCGTTAATGACAGTTGTGGCAGAATCTTGCATTGCGCAAGGATACAGCTTTGTTGGAATCCGGGCCATGCAGGTGCCTGCCTGTGGATAACTTGTTGCTCTCTTTTTGAGGTGAATTGGATCGCCGTTTTCATCGTTATTGTGGTATTATTCGCGGCTTGTCCAACATGGGTTTGCGGTAGGTTTTACCTTCCTAATTGATGTCTGAATCTGACTCCCACATTTCATCGGTAAACATCGAAGACGAACTGAAGCAGTCCTACCTGGACTATGCGATGAGCGTCATCGTCGGTCGAGCTCTGCCAGACGTGCGCGATGGCTTAAAGCCGGTACATCGCCGCGTTCTGTTCGCGATGAACGAGCTCAACAACGCCTACAACCGGGCCTACGTGAAATCGGCGCGGGTTGTAGGTGATGTCATCGGTAAGTATCACCCGCATGGTGACACCGCGGCCTACGATACGATTGTCCGGATGGCGCAGTCATTTAATATGCGCTATCCGCTGGTTGATGGCCAGGGCAACTTTGGCTCGCTTGATGGTGATAGCGCCGCAGCCATGCGTTATACCGAAATCCGCATGGAAAAAATTGCCCACGAACTGCTGTCTGATCTCGACAAGGAAACGGTCGACTTTACCGACAACTACGACGGCACGCTGCAGATGCCGGTTGTGTTGCCATCGCGGGTGCCCAACCTGCTGGTGAATGGATCCAGCGGCATTGCCGTTGGCATGGCAACCAACATTCCGCCCCACAACCTGACCGAGGTGGTCAACGGCTGCCTGGCACTGATTGAAGACCCTGATATTGATATTGATGGCCTGATGGAACACATCACGGGGCCGGATTTCCCTACTGGCGCTATCATTAATGGGCGTGCGGGGATTGTCGAAGCCTATCGTACCGGCCGCGGCCGCATTGTGGTTCGGGCTCGCTGTGACGTGTTGACCGACGAGAAGACCGGCCGCGATACCATTATCATCAAAGAAATCCCCTACCAGCTGAACCGCGCTCGCCTGATTGAGCGAATCGCCGAGCTGGTCAAGGAAAAACGGCTTGAAGGCATCTCCGAACTGCGCGATGAGTCCGCCGCAGACACGCGCATTGTGCTTGAACTGCGTCGGGGTGAGATGGGTGAGGTTGTGCTGAATAACCTCTACGCCCAGACCCAGTTGCAGAGTGTGTTTGGCATCAACATCGTGGCGCTGGTTGATGGTCAGCCGAGGGTACTGAATCTCAAGGAAGTCCTGGAAGCCTTTGTGCTGCATCGGCGTGAGGTTGTTACCCGTCGTACGGTGTACCTGCTGCGTCGCGCGCGCGCCCGCGGCCATGTGCTGGAAGGCCTGGCTGTTGCGCTACAGAATATCGATCCGGTCATTGAATTGATCAAGGCATCTGAAAATGCCCAGGTAGCCCGTGAGCGCCTGATAGAGACGCCCTGGGAATCAGAAACAGTTCGGCAGATGCTCGAACGAGCCGGCCCGGACGCCGCGCGTCCGGAAGATCTGGACGACCAGTACGGCTTCAAGGATGACGGCTTCTACCATCTGTCACCGGAACAGGCCCAGGCCATTCTCGAAATGCGACTGAACCGGCTGACGGGGCTCGAGCAAGAGCGTTTGCTGGCTGAATATGAAGAAATTATCGACACCATTGCCGGGCTGCTCGAAATCCTTGGTGATGCCGAGAAGCTGATGCAGCTGATTCGCGAAGAACTTGTGGCGATCCGCGATGAATATGGTGACGACCGCCTCACAGAAATTATCAGTTCGCAGGCCGATTTGACGGCAGCTGACCTGATTACCGTCCAGGATATGGTGGTGACGCTGTCCAATGGTGGATATGCCAAGACCCAGCCCCTGGCAGACTACCAGGCCCAGCGGCGGGGTGGTCGCGGCCGCTCTGCCAGTGGTGTAAAAGACGAGGACTTTATCGAACGGCTCATGGTGGCCAGCACCCACGCCACGATCCTGTGTTTCACCAACCGCGGCAAGGTTTACTGGCTGCGCGTGTTCGAGATTCCGGTGGGCAGTCGCGCCTCGCGCGGGCGGCCCGTGGTGAATATCCTGCCGTTGGATGAAGGCGAGCGTATTACTGCCATGCTGCCGATTGACGAGTATCGCGAAGACCAGTTTATTTTTATGGCGACAGAAAACGGTACCGTCAAGAAGACGCCGCTGATGGATTTTTCACGCCAGCGAACCTCGGGCCTGATTGCGATCGAACTGGAAGAAGACAATACGCTGGTTGGTGCGGCGGTGACCGACGGTACCTGCGATGTCATGCTGTTCGGCAGCAGCGGCAAGGCGATTCGCTTCAAGGAGTCTGACGTACGTGCCATGGGGCGAACAGCCCGTGGTGTTCGCGGCATCAAGATGAAAAGCGGTGAGCGCGTCATTTCCCTCATCATCCCTGAGAGTGACGACAATATCCTGCTTGCCAGCGAAACCGGTTATGGTAAACAAACGCGAGTTGATGAGTTTTCGGTCATTGGTCGTGGCGGTCAGGGTGTGATCAGCATGAAGCTGTCGGCTCGTAACGGGCAGTTGGTTGGTGCAATCCAGGTGAGCGAAGGCGATGAGATTATTCTCATCAGCGACCAGGGAACCCTGGTGCGAACAGGTACCGGTGATATTTCCGTGCAGGGGCGTAACACCCAGGGTGTCCGGCTGATTAAAGTGCAGCAATCAGAAAAACTGGTCGGGCTGGCACGTGTGCAGGATCCAGACGATGCCAGCGAGACTGGCGATGACGCCGGGGGCGATGACAGCGATGCTGACGATACGCCAGTTGCGCCCGCAACGGACGATTAGCGCAGTCCATCCAGCGCGGCAGATTAGTGTAAACTGCGCGCCATTGCCGATAGTCAGTAGCCAACAGTAGCTAAACGCCAGCAGCCAAAACCACACAAGATGCCTGATACTCCTCCAAATTCTGCACGGCTCGATGCACTTCGCCAGAAGATTGACGAACTTGATCTCGAGATACTGGCCCGCCTGAATGAGCGTGCAAGCTGCGCCCTTGAGGTTGCCGAGGTCAAGCAGCAGGAGTCTGGCGGGGCTGCGCCGGTCTACTACCGCCCGGAACGAGAAGCCCAGGTGCTGCGCAATATCATGGATCGCAACCCAGGCCCACTGAGCGACGAGAAGGTTGCACAAGTGTATCGGCAGATCATGTCAGCCTGCCTTGCACTCGAACAGCCCCTGACCGTGGCCTACCTTGGTCCGGAGGGGACGTTTACGCAGCTGGCCACCCTGAAGCAGTTCGGCCAGTCCGTGATTGGCAAACCCATGGTGACAGTGGATGACGTGTTCCGGGAGGTGGCGTCTGAAACCTGTAACTACGGTGTGGTGCCGGTAGAAAACTCAACAGAGGGTGTGATTTCACACACGCTCGACAACTTCCTGAATTCAAACCTCCGCATCTGTGGCGAGGTGGTGATGCGCATCCATCATCACCTGATGATTGCGCCGGACGCGCAGGAAAGCGAAATCAAGCGAATCTATTCTCACCAGCAAACGCTGGCGCAGTGTCGCCGATGGCTGGATGGCCATTACCCCAGGATTCCACGGTTGGTAGCGACCAGTAATGCCGATGCCGCGCGTCGGGTGCTCGAGGAGCCGGATTCGGCTGCTATTGCCGGTGAGATTGCGGCGGAAATCTACGGCCTGCGGATACTTTCCAAAAAAATTGAAGACCAGATCGATAACACCACGCGGTTTTTGGTGGTCGGGCGAGAGAATGTCGGGCCGAGCGGCAAGGACAAGACGTCCATCATGGTATCGACGCATAACCAGCCGGGCGCGCTCTACAAGCTACTGGAACCGTTTCATCGAAATGAAATTTCTCTTACCTCGATTGAAACTCGTCCATCAAGAACGGGGATGTGGTCGTATGTGTTCTTTATCGACTTTGAAGGCCATCGGGATGACGAGAAAGTCCAGCGCGTGATGGCAGAGATTGATAACGATGCGCTGGAAGTAAAATGGCTCGGCTCATATCCACGCGCACTTGGGTCCTGAAGGCCGCCATACAAAAGCTGTGCTGTTTTTAGTGTCAATCTAACCCCCCAGGCAAGGAACCAGTTATGTCATGTGATTTTCCAGGTCTCGCTTCAGCCGGCATCCTGGACCTGATGCCCTACGTGCCTGGCAAACCCGTGGAAGAACTCCAGCGGGAACTGGGTCTGGATAACATTGTAAAGTTGGCCAGCAACGAAAACCCGCTTGGTCCAAGCAGCAAGGTTGTTGCTGCGCTGGCCGGTGTGATGCCGGAACTCGCCCGTTATCCGGATGGCAGTGCCTGGCACCTGAAACACGCCCTCGCTGATTTCCTTGATGTGTCGCCAGGCATGCTGACGATTGGCAATGGTTCCAACGATGTACTCGAATTGCTGGCCCGTGTGTTCCTGAACAGCAGCAATGAATCCCTAGTGTCACAACATTCTTTTGTTGTCTATCCGCTTGTTACCAAAGCGATTGGTGCTGGACTCAAGGTCATCCCGGCACGGCACTTTGGGCAGGATCTGGAAGCGACGCTGACGACCATATCGCCCAGAACCCGGATGATATTTATAGCCAATCCCAACAACCCAACCGGCACCTGGGTGAGTCACGCTGACCTGACAGCATTTCTGGATCAGGTGCGGGAAGACATTATTGTTGTGCTGGATGAGGCCTACTTTGAGTATGTTGAAGAGGCGGACTATCCAGATGGGATGCAACTGGTCAAACAGTATCCCAACCTCGTGGTGACGCGAACCTTTTCCAAGGCATATGGCCTGGCAGCGCTGCGGGTTGGCTATTCCGTCAGCCACCCGGACATTGCTGATTTGATGAATCGCGTGCGGCAACCGTTTAATGTGAATTCAATGTCTCTGGTGGCAGCTGAAACAGCGCTGGCAGACCAGGCGTACGTCAAGGAATCGGTGCGTGTAAACGCCGAGGGTATGCGAATGCTGGAAGCTGGCTGTCGTGAACTTGACCTGCCGTTTATTCCCTCGGTAGGTAACTTCCTGGCAATTGATTTTGGGCGAGACGCTGCTCCTATCTACCAGGCTCTCCTGCATGAGGGTGTTATCGTTCGACCTATTGGCGTGTACGAAATGCCCAATCACCTGCGTGTTACGGTGGGTCTCCCGGCCGAGAATGAGCGCTTTTTAACCAGCGTTCGCAAGGTCCTCGGCAGGTAAGTGCCGTGATCCGTTATGGATGAGCCCCACTTTAATAGCGTCGCGATCATTGGTCTTGGGCTGATTGGTGGCTCAGTTGCTGCTGGTCTGAAAGCGCGAGGTGTTGCTGGGCATATTGTTGCCTTCGACGCTAATGTTGAAAGCCTCAAGATTGGCATTGAGCGTGGCATCGTCGATACAGCGGCAGACTCTGTACAGGCTGCGGTGCAATCGGCTGACCTGGTGGTCATTTGCGTACCGATACTGGCGATGCGATCGGTGCTGGTGGATCTTAAACCCCTGCTTGAGTCGGGTCAGGGTATTGTTACCGATGTCGGCAGCGTCAAGTCGAGTCTGCTGGAAATGGCCCGTGATCTGTTTGCTCGCGCGCCGCCCAACCTGGTTCCAGGGCATCCTATTGCCGGCTCTGAGAAGCA
>CAYGNA010000045.1:0-17071 GCA_964351065.1 uncultured Pseudomonadales bacterium | reverse complement strand
TCGCGCGAACATCATGATGTGACCGGCTTCGATTGGAAACTTTTTGGCCGCCATGTGTTTTTTCCCTCCTGGTTAACGAACGTGTAAGTCGAGTGAAGGTACTAATACTGTCGCGCGCGCGTCAAGTAGTACTTGTCGCGTCTTGGCCCCCCATGTAATATTGCTTTCCCCTTGAGGCGCCGAGTGTCTCCGATCAGGTTGGCTGGCTACTGATTTGCTGACGTCTGATTGCTGGCAACTGATTGCAGATAACTGAAAATAACAAAGCAGGATCGTCTTTATGTCCAGACCAGTTCGCATTGAATTCCCCGGTGCGCACTATCACGTGACAAGTCGTGGAACTAACGAGCAAGCTGTGTTTCTGGATGACGATGATCGCGGCGCGTTTCTGAATGTCCTCGCTGGTGTGGTCGAGCGGTTTGGCTGGCGCCTGCACAGCTATGTGCTGATGGAAAATCACTATCACCTGGTTGTCGACGTGCCGGATGCCAATCTCTCCAAGGGTATGCGCCAGCTTAACGGCGTGTATACCCAGCACTTCAATCGACGTCATGGGCGTGATGGCTCGCTGTTCCAGGGTCGCTTCCGCAGCATCCTGTTTGAACCAGAATCCTATCTGCTGCCCTTGTGCCGGCATGTTGTGCTCAATCCCGTAAGGATAACGTCCACGCGTTCGCCGAACAGCTATCGCTGGAGCAGTTATCGGGCCCTCGCCGGGACGGTAAGAGCGCCAGGCTACCTGCATACCGAGGCAGTGCTCACCGCCTTCAGCAAGCGACCGGAGGAGGCGCGGCGGAAATTTCGCGATTACGTAAAGACGGGTGTTGGTGAGGCGTCGCCGCTGGCTGACAGGGCTCACCAGGTATTGCTTGGTTCAGCTACTTTCCTGAATGAGATGCAACCGATTTTGAATGGCGAAAAGCTGGCGAAGCGTGGACCCAAGCGCGTTGGGCGCCGCCGGAGCCTGCCAGCGCTCTTCAAGAATGTAGAGAACAAGACGCGAGTGGAGCGGAATGAATTGATTCGTCGCGCTCACATTGATTACGACTACACGCTGATGGAAATTGGCGATTTCCTCGGTATTCACTACACGACCGTCAGCAAGGTTGTAAACCGGTAGACGATCGCTGTATTCTCTCCCGGAATGACTATGACGTATCGGAGTTAAGCTGTGCGAAGACTACTCAACAGGTTTCAGCAGGAAGGTGAAGACGAGATTGACCTGACGCCGATGCTGGACGTCGTGTTTATCATGTTGATCTTCTTTATTGTCACGGCTACCTTCGTCAAGGAGATTGGTCTTGACGTCAACAGCCCGGACAAGAACCAGAATATCCAGGATGCGGATAAACAGAGCATCGTGGTCCAGATCACCAATCGTGATCGCATCAAGATTCGTGGCCGCGACGTCGATTTCCGTGCCGTGCGTGCGAACATAGAGCGTCTGCATGCTGAAAATCCTGAGGCGCCGGTCGTGGTGCAACCGCATCCTGAAAGTACCACAGAGATTATGGTTCACGTCATGGATGCTGCGCGTCAAGCCGGTGTTTATAACGTCTCGATTGCCGCGACCTGATCAGGTTCACGCATGGAATTGATTCTGGTACGACACGGTCTGCCTGAGAAAATCATCAACGAAGACGGCTCTCCTGCAGACCCGCCTTTGTCGGCCACCGGTCTGGACCAGGCGCAAAAAGTTGCTAACTGGCTGCAGCGCGAACAGATCGATCGAATTTATTCTTCACCCATGAATCGTGCTTTTCAGACTGCCGAGCCGCTCGCCAGTCGCCTCGGCGTGCCAATCGAAGTGCGCGACGGTGTTGCTGAATATGATCAACACGCCGGCCACTATATCCCGGTGGAGCAACTCAAGGAGCTTGATTACGAACGCTGGCTGCGTCTGATGAAAGGCGAAATGGACGATATTGACTTCCCTGCATTTGTCCAAAATGTGATCGCGTCACTGGAAGAGATTATCCAGGAGAATCGTGGCAAGCGAGTCGCTGTAACCTGCCATGGTGGCGTCATCAATGTTTTTGCAGCGCACGTCATAGGATTTGAGCCGAGGATGTTCTTCAATCCGGATTACACCAGCATCAACCGATTCCGGGCCGCGAGCAGCGGCGAGAAATCGGTTATTACGCTCAATGAGCACTTCCACCTGCGCGGTGATTCTCACCCCTGACAGATTGCAGAAAGCAGCTTGTTTGCTCCTGCAGTGCTAGCCGATTCGAATCGATTGCCCGCCATCCACCGGCAGGGTTACCCCCGTTATAAATTTTGCCTCGTCGCTAGCCAGAAAGAGCGCGGCATAAGCCACGTCCCAGGCTGTACCCATTTTTTTACCCAGCGGCACCCTGGCATCTCGCGCACTGATGACATCCTCCCGGCTGCGGCCCTGTGACTGGCTGTAACCTTCGATTGCCATGGGGGTGTTCATCAGTCCAGGCATAATACAGTTGGCGCGAATGCCGTACCTGGCGTTTCCCATCGCGACGTTTTCAGTGAGCGCAATAACCCCGGCTTTGGACGTTTTGTAGGCAAGCATGCCAGTAGACGCGATAGCGGCAACTGACGAAATGTTAATCACAACTCCAGAAGCCTGTTCCCGCATCACCGGTATGGCATGTTTGCAGGTCAGGAACATACTTTTGAGGTTAACGTCCATGATGCGTTGCCAGGCTGATTCGGTGAGGCTGGTAATGCCACTATCCTGAAAACCGATGCCGACGTTGTTGTGCAGGATATCGATACGGCCAAACTGATCCATGCACGTGCGCACCATGGCCTCGCAGTCGGCTTCCTGCGAAACGTCCATTTCGAACAGTGTGGCTGTACCTCCAGCCGTCTGGATCATCTCGCAGGTTTCCTGGCCGCTCTTGCCATCGCGATCGGTGACAAGCACCTGGGCGCCCTCACGGGCAAACAGAAGGGCAGTGGCACGGCCGTTGCCGATGGTCTCTCCGGTTGTCTGGCCTGCACCTGTGACGATTGCAACCTTGCCTTGAAGTCTCATTGTCGTGCTCCTACCAAATCCAATACCTTACGTTATACTCAATCGTCCACTTGATTGCATGGTTTTCGTCAATGAACGGCTTCATCATTTTTGTCTGTGTGATTGCCGGCATTTACTGGTTGGCCCGCTATGTGCGGCAGCGTGAAGTAGAGGCTTTTCTGGATGCTGACCTGTCTGCGCTGCAGGACCTGAAGGCCGACGTTATGAAAGGCAAAATGCCGGATACCGTACTGGCGTTGCCTGACAATGTCGTGAGCATCGCTAACCACAGCGTCGCGCCTGCTGTGGCAGAGCACTCGTTTACTTTACGGGAAGTATTCCTGGATGAACTACACCGGGATTTTCTGCAAAACCTGGAAAAGGTGTTGGCTGGCCGCTACCGCATATTTGTGCAGGTTCCACTCTCGGACTTCGTGAGAGGGGCGGGTGACGCCATGCTTGCAGGGCGGCAGGTATCCTTCCTGTGTTGCCATCCAGCGACCTTTGCGGTTGTGTTCGGCGTTGCATTGAAAGGGGCCGGACCGACCGAAGCGAGTCGCCACAGTTTTCTGGAAGACGTTTTTCGCGGCATCAATCGTCCACTGGTAAGTTTTCCGCTGGTACCGAACGTATCCATCACCGAAATAGAGCAGGAGATTGGCGTCGCTGTGCCCGTTTCCCCGATTGCACGTCCGTGTCCGCGCTGTGGCAAAGGTATGTCCATGCGCAAGGCGGCAAGGGGGCCTAACGCGGGCAAATCTTTCTGGGTCTGTCGAGAATTTCCAAGTTGTCGCGGTATCACCCGGATCGGCTCACAATAGTGACCGTCTCCTGCCCTCGGCAGTCGGTGACAAAGTCAGTGATAAAAAGCATCCATAGGGTACTTAAGCCTGCCCTGTGCCTGCATCCCGCTCTTCGACGACCCTGCACCTGATCTGTTCCCTGACCTGTTCCGTTAATTCTGCGACCGTGAGTGACGCGTAACTTTCCGGTGGTATTTCGTCCAACACTTCCAGTTCCACACTGGTACGTCCGTGGAAGTTCAGACTGTCCTTGGGCAGGGCATTTTTGGATCCGTTGATCACAATCGGCAATATCGCCAACTGGTGCCGTTTTGCGAGTACAAATGCACCCTCCTTGAACTCCCGCATCTTGCCAGTCGCCGATCGTGTGCCCTCAGGAAACAGGAATACCGAGCTACCCTGGGACAGATGTTGTTCACAGGCCGCGTACATTTCGCGAATGCTCCGTTTGTGCCCGCGCTGCAACTTGACATAACGATTCAGCGACATGTTCCAGCCTATCAGTGGGATACGGAACAGTTCTGCCTTGGAAATCCACTTAAAGTGATGGAAAAGCGTAAAGGCGGCCAGAATGTCCACCATTGACTGGTGGTTTGAGACGATGATGTAGGTTTTTGCCGGGTCAAATTTTTCACGACCGGTTACGTGGACAGACCAGGGTGGAAAAACCCAAATATACAGGCTGGCCCAGAAGCACGTAAAAAGGTGCAGGACGTGGCGTCTAGGGTCGAACGGAGCGGTCACTCCCCAGATAAGCAGCGCCACAACAAAAAAGATCAGTGAGCTGACAAAAATGAAAACGATGAAAAGTATCGCAATCAGGCGATAAAACAACCGCTGGGCCACGCATTCACTGCCATTCTTCCGATTAGGGTAAAGCATATCAAGATTGCCGCGTATCGCCATCACTTAACCGCTCACGTCAGATCGGCTACAATTGCACTCCATTTCTGATCCGCGTGAAATTCATTGTTAAGTGTTGCGTCTTTGCGTTCTATTGGCCTTGTTGTATTGACACTCTGGTTGCTGACGGGTTGTGCAAGCATGATTGCCGGTGTTACCTCGGGGCTTGCGGAAGACCTGGCAGCAACTATCCTGAACAGTGAAGATGTGGACACGGTGCGGGAGGGAGTTCCGGCCTACCTGCTCATGATCGACAGTTTCCTGCGCAGTAGCCCTGAGAATCCTGCGCTGCTCCTTGCAGCCTCCAATCTGAATGGTTCTTTCAGTATTTTCGCCACCGACGAACGCGCGCGTCTGCTCACTGACAAGTCGCTGGCTTATGCGTTAAAAGCTGCCTGTATTGAAGACAGGCGTTTGTGTGAACTCCGCGCGATGCCTTTTGTCGAATTCCAACAGGCAATTGATAAAAGTGACACTGCACTCGTGCCGGTGCTCTATGCCGCCGGAGTGGCCTGGACAGGCTGGATCCAGAGCCATAGTGATGACTTTAACGCTATCGCACAGCTTGGACGCGTCAAGTACCTCATGGCGCGAGTGATTTCGCTTGATGAGAGTTTTGATCATGGTGGTCCCCAGCTTTACATGGGCGGTCTGGAGACTGCTTTGCCTGACTCCATGGGCGGCAACCTGGAGAAGGGACGACGCCACTTCGAGCGCGCTATCGCGCTGGCGGACGGTAAGTACCTGATGACAAAGGTTATTTTTGCAGAACAGTATGGCAGGCTGGCGTTTGACAAGGTGCTCCATGATCGCCTGCTGAATGAGGTTTTGGCGGCTGACGCGGTTTGGCCGGGTATGACATTAACCAATACCGTCGCAAAGCAGCGGGCAGCGATATTACTCGCAGAATCTGACGACTATTTTTAGGCGTCTGGGAGAGGTAGGGATGATAAATCGGATATTTGGGTTGGCGGTTTTGATCAGCGCACTTGTGCTGACACCGGTAAGCGTGGCTGCCAAGACGTTCAAGATTGCGACCCTGTCGCCGGACGGCCTGACGTGGATGAAAGAACTCCGGGCAGGCATCAAGGAAGTGGAGACCAGAACAGAGGGCAGGGTGAAATTTAAGCTCTACCCAGGCGGGGTGCAGGGTGACGACTATACTGTTCTGCGAAAGATGCGCATTGGCCAACTGCAGGGTGGCGCCGTGGCTGCTACCACGCTGACCCGGTTCTACCCGGATCTGCAGGTTTATAGCTTGCCACTGACCTTTCGGTCCCCGGCTGAGGTCGACTATGTGCGCCAGCGGATGGATCAGCGCATCATAGACGGACTGGAAGCGAACGGTATTGTCAGCTTCGGTATCACTGAAACGGGCTTTGCGTACCTGTTGTCAAAGCGCCCGGTCAACACCTTGTCTGACCTGCAGCAAATGAAGATCTGGATGCCTGACGGTGATCCGATTGCGGCGGAGATGAGCAAAGCTTTTAGCGTAAACCCAATCCCGCTGCTGATGACTGATGTGCTCGCTGGTCTGCAGACCGGGCTGGTCGAAGCAGTGACAGTACCCCCTGTTGTAGCGCTGGCACTGCAATGGCACAACCATGTTTCATACATGGTTGATGTGCCGCTGCTTTATACCTACTCCATGATGATGCTCGACAAGAAGGCGTTTGACGGAGTTGATCCGGCAGACCAGTTGATAGTCCATGAGGTATTGGATGGTGTGTTCAGCAAAATTGACCGGACGACGCGAAGCGACAACCGGGCTGCCTTTGATGCACTGGTGAACCAGGGGGTCAAGCTGACGGAACCCACACCAGGCGAGCTTGAGTCATGGCGGCAGCATGCTGAAGTGTCCATTCGGGGGTTAGTGGAAAGCGATGCAATCTCACCTGAGTCACTTGAGATACTGCAACGCCACCTCGCCGAGAGCAGGCTCACCAGCGGGCCGGATTCGACACCTGCAGGTGAGTAGGATCCTGCACCGGTTTGAAGATGGCGTGTTGGTGGTGGCGCTCGCTTTGATGCTTGGGATGGCCATCTACCAGATAATCCTGCGGAATTTTTTTGACAGCGGTCTTGTGTGGGCAGAGAGCTTTGTCCGGGTGCTGGTGCTCTGGATCGCCATGCTGGGCGCAATGGTTGCAACCAGAGAAGGTAACCATATCAACATTGATGCGGTATCACGATTTTTGCCCGTCACCGTTGCCCGGTTGGCAACCGTGGTGACCGGGCTGTTTGCAGCGGCCGTTTGTGGCGTGGTGGCCTGGTATTCAATTGAACTGGTGATGTTTGAGTTTGAAGACCAGACAATTGCCTTTGCGGTTGTACCCAACTGGGTTACCCAGTCCATTATTCCCTTCGGGTTTACTGTGATGGGCATGCGTTTCCTGGCGGCTTCGGTCGTACGACTTTTTACCATTAAAGCCCGGCACTGATGGGTACCCTGTTATCGGCAGTCATCGTGGTGCTGGCGGCGTTGGGCGCTCCGCTATTTGTAGTGATTCTTGCAGCGGCAATGCTGGGCTTTTACCTGGCTGATATACCCCTGACGGTCATTGCAATTGAGCTCTACCGTCTTGTTGACACGCCCTTACTGCTGGCACTGCCTTTGTTTACGTTCGCAGGCTACCTGCTTGCGGAAAGTCAGCTGTCGAGTCGCCTGGTGCGACTTGCGCAGGTTTTCCTGTCGTGGATGCCAGGTGGGTTGGCGGTTGTGGCGTTTATCACCTGCGCATTTTTCACAGCGTTTACAGGTGCTTCCGGCGTCACAATTGTTGCGCTTGGCGCGCTGCTCTACCCGGCGCTGATCGAAGCGGGCTACCGGGAGCGGTTCAGTCTTGGTCTCGTTACCACGTCGGGCAGTCTGGGGCTTTTACTGGCACCCTCTTTACCGTTAATCATTTATGGTGTGATCGTCCAGCAGATGGATCTGCCCATCTCTTTCTCTATCCAGGATTTGTTTATTGCCGGCATCCTGCCAGCCTTGCTTATGATTGTGTTGTTGACAGCATACAGTCTGTGGACCAACCGTCACGCCCCCATTGTCAGAACACAATTTGAACGAGGAGAAGCACTGGCCGCGCTGAACGCCGCTAAATGGGAAATCCCATTGCCATTTATTGTGTTGGGCGGCGTCTATTCAGGCTTTTTTGCTATTTCAGAGGCTGCCGCGGTAACCGCGTTTTATGTTCTGTTGGTAGAAGTGTTGATACACCGGGAAGTATCGATAGGTTCGTTACCCCGTGTGGTTCGTGATGCCATGGTGATGGTCGGTGGCATATTGTTGATTCTGGGTGTGTCACTGGCCTTCACCAATTTCCTGGTCGACGCAGAAGTTCCCCAGCAGCTGTTTGAGTGGATCAGCCTGTTCATTGACAACAAGCTGACATTTTTGATCCTGTTGAATCTTGTCCTGCTGGTATTGGGCGCAATACTCGATATATTTTCAGCACTTGTCATCATGGTGCCGCTCATTGTGCCGGTCGCTCTGGCGTTTGGCGTTGATCCCGTGCATCTGGGGATCATCTTCCTTGCCAACATGCAGATCGGCTACTTCACCCCCCCCATTGGCATGAACCTGTTCATCGCCAGTTACCGTTTCAATCGTTCAATTACAGAGCTGTACCACGCCACCATACCCTTTATGCTGGTATTGTTGGTGGCGCTCCTTATCATCACCTATGTGCCGTTCTTGAGTCTGGGTTTGCTCGACAGGTGACAAATTTTGACGGTTTCAGGTGCGAAGAAAGTTGCGCGACGCTTTTTTAGCCTTTCTCGCACTCGTAAATTCTCTAAATATCAATAAGTTGCGATAAAGTATTGTAAACCATTATCAATACTGGCATAGAATTGGCATCAGTTTTTTGGATATGGAACAAGTGAGCGTTAGGACACCGGCGTGAAAACGGATGCAGATGCATATCGGCGGCTTATTGAGATCGGGCGAGCCCTGTCTGCCGAAAAGGACATAGATAGCCTGCTGGAGCGAATCCTGCGCGAGGCGAGATCTATGGTGAATGCTGATGCCGGCACGCTTTACCTTGTTACCCCGGGTCGACAACTCAAATTTGCCATTGTGCTGAATGATACCCTTGGTATCAGTCAGGGAGGCATTTCCGGCGAACCAGTGTCTTTGCCTGACATTCCATTGCACGGTGAAGATGGCTCCCCAAATTTGCGCAACATTGCCGCTCGTGTTGCGAATTCGGGCGAAGCGATTCGTATCGACGATGTATACGCCGTAGACGGTATTGATACGTCAGGTACCCATCATTTTGACGATATCACGGGCTATCACTCGACCTCTTTTCTGACTGTGCCTCTTTCCAGCTACCATGGCGAGACCATTGGCGTACTGCAACTACTGAATGCCATGGACGACAAAGGCAATGTGATTGCATTTGCTGCGGAAAGTATGCCGCTGATCGAAGCACTGGCATCACTCGCCTCGGTTGCGCTCGAAAATCGCTATCTGCTGGATGAACAGGAAGCGCTTAAGAAGCAGCTTGAACTCGAAGTTGATGACCGGACCAAAGAACTCAAAGGTGCCCTGGAAAAACTGTCCCAGGCGCATAACATTCTCAAGGAACTGACGACAATTGACGCAGTGACGGGAATCCGCAATCGCCAACATTTTGACGATGTGTTTGAGCAGGAATGGCGGCGGGCTGAGCGTCAACAATACCCATTGACCCTGCTCCTGATCGACATTGACCATTTCAAACGGGTCAATGACACATATGGCCACCTGGCGGGGGATGAGTGCCTCCGGGTGGTTGCTCGGGAGATTGACAGCATGTTCAATCGGCCGTCGGATGTCGTGGCGAGATTCGGTGGGGAAGAGTTTATTGTCATCCTGCCTTACGTTGAGTACGGTAATGCGCTCCACCTGGCAGAGCAGGTGCGCAAACGTATCGCAGATCGCCAGATTCAGGCTGAGGGAACACAGATCAGTGTGACGATCAGCGTAGGTGTGGCCACCATCGTGCCGGTTGAAGACATGCAGCCAAAATCACTTGTCGGCGAAGCGGATGCGGCGCTTTATGTTGCTAAAGCCAGTGGCCGCAATGCAGTAGCAGGTGCGCGATCGTAGTCGCCGTCATGGCGTTTGATCCCCCCGCTTGACCCTGCGGCACGCCTCACCAATCCGCCGGGCACCTTCCTCGAGTTCCTCAAGCGGCGTCCAGGGATAGGCTATCCGGATATGTTGCCCGGTTGGATCCTGCCGGCTGGCGAAAAAATTGACCCCGGGCGTAAAGGCGACGCCTTCTTCCGCACTGGTTCGCCAAACATCGGTTGCACGGACACCATTGATGAGGTTTACCCACAGGTAAAAACCGCCAGTGGGCCTGGTAAACTCCACGAACTCGCCGGCGTGGTGCATCAAGGCATCCGCCAGTGTGTTCATTTTCCGGGCGTAGAGACCACGTACACCTTTGATATGTTCGTCCAGTTGTGAGTCCTGCATATAGTCGGCAACCGCGCGTACCATCAACTGATTGAGACCCATGGCAAACCGCATCTGGCCCATCAGGTTGACGATTCCAGGTTCCCCATGGATCCAGCCGATGCGCAGGCCAGTGGCAAGTATCTTGGAAAATGTGCCTACAGTGATAACGCCGTAGCCGCCGCTGAGTGTTGTGAGGGAAGTCGGTGGGCAACTGTCAAAGGAGAGTTCGCCGTAAGCGTCATCATCAAGGATCAGAATATTATGGCGAGCGGCTGTTTCCAGCAGCGCCATGCGTCGGTCCAGGCTCAGGGTTGCGCCGGTTGGGTTGTGAAACGTACTGATCGTATAGATCAGCTTGATGTTTTTGCCTTCCCGCTTCAGCCTGTTGATCAGCGATTCCAATTCATCAATATGCATACCATCGGCATCCATGGACACCGCGCGGACATCTGCCTGCACGCCTTTGAAGTTTCGAAGGGTGCCCATATAGGTTGGAGATTCAGCGATGATAACGTCACCGGGATTGATCAACGTTCGGCAGATGAGATCAATTGCACCCGCGGACCCATTGGTTAGCTGAAACCAGTCTTCGGTGACAGGAAGGCCTCGCTCGGCACTGTAACGTTCGGCCAGGCCTGCTCGGAGCCTGGTATAGCCCATGCCAAAGCCATAGACAAAAGCCGCCTCACCCGGGGTTTCAACGGTGCGACGAATCGAAGCCAGGAGCGCGGCTTTGGGAAGGGTTGCGCTATCCGGAATACCGATAGCAAGGCGGATCATCTCGCGCTTTGGGATAACACCCTCAGGAGGGTCCCAATCACCCCTGTCACGCATCAACGCACGGGTTGCATCAGCGACCAGTGCTGAAAAGTCTCGTCCGTCCCACTGTGCCCTGAGGGTTGACTGCAGGGTGGCAAGTGTATCATTCATACTAGAATCCCAGCGCGAGGCCTTCCTTGCGGTGATCGGAGCCAGCGCAATAGCCACCTGCCATGCGATAGATCAACTGTGCGCCACCAAACAGGTGCTCCGGATTGTCGAACTTGATCTGATGGCCGCGTGCGGAAAGCTCACTTGCCACCTGGCTGTCAAAGCCGTCTTCCAGGCAGACGACGCCATCTTCCCGCAGATGCCACCTGGGCGCGTCTGATGCGGCTTGAGGGTTCTGCCCGTATGTGAAGATCCGCAGCATCATTTGCAGGTGACCCTGTGCCTGCATGTGGCCACCCATCACCCCAAAGGCCAGGGTGGGCTCACCGCCACGGCTGGCGAAGCCGGGGATGATGGTGTGGTAAGGACGTTTGTTTGGGCCCACCTGGTTGGGGTGGCCTGCTTCGAGTGTGAAGCCCTCACCCCGGTTCTGCATCGATATGCCTGTGCCTGGCACAACAATGCCAGAACCAAAGCCGCGGTAGTTCGACTGGATCATGGAGACCATCATGCCGTTTGCGTCAGCGGTACAAAGGTAAACCGTATCCGGGCTGGCACCCAGCGCGGTAGGTGCTGGATTGGCGCGCTTAAGGTCAATTTCTGCGGCTCGCCGGCGCAGGTAGTCCTGCGCCAGCAGTATCTCCGGTTTCACGACCATGTGGTCTATGTCGGCAAGATGTCGCTCAATCTCCGCGTAGGCAATGCGCGTGGCTTCAATCTGGAGGTGTACCGAGTCAGCGCTGTCCAACGGATAGTTGGGGATATCCATTTCGTTGACGATCCCCAGCGCGATCAGTGCCATCAACCCCTGGCCACTGGGTGGAATCTCATGCAAGGTTGCGTCCTGCAACCCGGTAGCCAGCGGCGAAACCCAGTCCGCTCGATGATTTGACAGGTCTGTCATCGATAGCACACCACCCTTGGCTGTTGAATCTGCCACCATGGCCTCGGCAAGTTCACCCCGGTAGAAGGACTCTCCCCGGGTTGCTGCAATGCTGCGAAGCGTTTTTCCGTGATCCGGTAATCGAACGGTGTCACCGATGGCTGGCACCTGCCCGCCCGGGGCAAAGGTATTCAGAAACGAGGGGTAGTCCCGATAGCGGCTTTTGATAAACCCCCAGAAGTAGCCCGTTTTGGGGCCAACCTGGTAACCGTTCTCAGCGTAATAAATTGCGCGTTCAAACAGGTTTTCAAACGGCAGCTTGCCAAATCGTTCGGACAGCGCAACCCAACTACTGACGGCACCGGGTACAGTGACCGCGTCCCATCCGAGCGATGGCATGCTTGAGCGACCAGCGAAGCGCTCCGGGTTCCAGCCAGCGGGCGAACGTCCAGAGGCATTGAGGCCAATAAGATCTTTACCACTGGCAACAATGGCAAAAGCATCGCTGCCAATACCATTGTTGTTAGGCTCAACCACAGTGAGTGCTATTGCCGTCGCCAGCGCAGCATCAACGGCATTGCCACCATCAGCCATGGCCTTGATGCCGGCCATAGCGGCCAGTGGCTGGGAGGTTGCTACCAGGTTGCTGGCAAAGACGGGTGAACGCCTGGAATTGTAGGGGGTGTCCCAGGATAGGCCAGGTTTGGATTGATTCATCGGCGACAGCATCGGGTTGGAGTTGAGAGCGGTACGATGCCGTAGTTGATCGATATAATGCAAGCCAGGACGCACCAGGGGGCAGTGATGATGAGATTAAAACTCGGTATGGTCGGCGGCGGCGAAGGCGCATTTATTGGTGCTGTGCATCGTAGTGCAGCCTGGCTCGACAATCGGTTTGAATTGATCGCTGGCGCGTTCAGTGCAACGACGGAAAAGTCACTGCTGTCAGGCCAGTCGCTTGGCCTGCCCCCCGGCCGCGTCTATGCCTCGTACCGGGAGATGTTTGATGCGGAAGCGAGGCGCCCCGCGAACGATCGCATGCAGTGTGTGTCCATTGTGACGCCAAACAACACCCATGCGGAGATTGCCATCGCTGCACTCGAGGCGGGTTTCCATGTCATTTGCGACAAGCCGGTGACACACCAGTTGGTGGATGCACTGCGTCTGCGCGACACAGTGAACTCGACCGGCCGCGTTTTTGCGCTGACCCACAATTACACGGGTTATCCTCTTGTCAAAGAAGCACGGGCACAAATAGCAGCGGGGCGGCTTGGCCAATTGCGCAAAGTGATCGTCGAGTACAGTCAGGGCTGGTTGGCACAGAAACTCGAAGCCGAGAATGACATCTGGCGTACTGATCCATCCCGCAGTGGCCTCTGCGGTTGCATGGGAGACATTGGTACCCATGCGCACAATCTGCTCGAGTACGTCACCGGGCAGCGCGTGATCGAAGTGTGCGCGGAACTTACGTCGTTTGTCGAAGGTCGCGAACTCGATGATGACGGGAATGTGCTGGTGCGCCTGGATGGTGGCGCGAGAGGCGTACTGCATGCCAGCCAGGTATGCGTTGGCGAAGAGAACAACCTGTCAATTCGGGTGTTTGGCGAGCAGGGTGGACTTGCCTGGTATCAGCAGCGCGCCAATGAGCTTGTGTACACTTCACTGGGTGGTCATGATCAAGTGATTCGTGCCGGTGTGAATTACCCGCTTGCTGCCGGGACGCTGGCCTGTAGTCGTTTGCCCGGTGGGCATCCCGAGGGATTTATCGAAGCTTTTGCCAACATCTACGGCGCCTTCGCAACAGCGGTTCAGGAAGCGGGCGGGGGTTCTTATGACTTCCCTGACATCGAAGCAGGTGTGCGGGGAATGGCGTTTCTTGAAGCACTGGTTGCGAATGCCAGTGGCAACCAGAAATGGACAGCAATCAAGACCTACGGGAGTCAGCGATGAAAGCTATCAATGGGCGAGCCATCTTCCTGGCGCTGTTTACCTGTGATGAAGCGCCTTTCGACCACATTCAAACCCTGGGTTGCCGACTCGCTGAGTTGGGATGTCGAGGCGTCCAGATCCCTGTGAGTGATCCGCGTTTTATAGACTTGGAGACTGCCGCGGAGACCCGTGATTATTGTGATGCCCTCAAAGGTGAATTGCAGGCGATTGGCCTTGAATTTACCAAACTTGCCAGCCACCTGCAGGGACAGTTGATTGCGGTTCCTCGCGCATTCAACGAACTGTTCGATGGGATTGCACCTGAGCAGGTGCGAGGAAATCCTGTTTGCCAGCGTTTGCGCAGACGACGCGATGAACCGACGTCCGCCGGGGTTCCGCGACTGAGTTGCCTTGCCAAGGCCGGTTTATCCGTCTGCATTGCTGCCTTCGCCGCCGTGTTCAGCCCGGCGCTGTCGGCAGACTGGTCTTACTACGGTGGTGATGCAGGGGGCACGCGCTACTCCAGACTTGCCGAAATTACCCCGGCCAATGTCACCTCGCTGGAGCAGGCCTGGGTTTATCGCACGGGTGATGAGGCGGCCGGCTACCCCAGCCGGGAACAGCGGTCATTTGAAGCAACGCCAATTCTGGTGGGCGAAACGCTGTATTTGAGTACACCGTTTGGTGAGATCCATGCAGTTGATGCGGCAACCGGTGAGCGCCGCTGGCGTTTTCAAAGTCGGCCGCCGCAGGACAGAAACTACAGCGAAAATACTTCAAGAGGTGTCAGCTACTGGCTTGATGCACTTGCGCCGCCGACAGACGATGCGCCCTGCCTTGGCAGAATATTTTTTGGCACGCAGGATGCGCGCCTGCTTGCGCTTGATGCCACGAGTGGACTGCCTTGTCTGGACTTTGGTGATGCTGGCGCAGTGGACCTTAACAAGGGCGCAAGGCCCAAGTGGCCTGGCAACTACCTGATCACCTCACCACCAGTCATCTACCGTGATCTGGTCATTACCGGGTCTGCGGTGGGTGACAATGGTGCGGTTGATCTGGAGTTAGGTGTGGTTCGGGCTGTTGACGCGCGAACAGGTGAAGTCATTTGGGCATTTGATCCTGTCCCGCGTGACCGCCCGGATGATCCCGCTTTCAATGATTGGCGTGCGGATCAACTGGCGAAGACCGGAGCGGCAAACGCCTGGTCAGTGTTGAGTCTGGACGAAGAACTGGGCCTTGTGTTCATCCCGACCGGCTCAGCCAGTCCGGATTTTTATGGTGGTGAGCGACTAGGTGACAACCGCCATGCCAATTCTATCGTTGCCTTGAATGCTGCTACCGGTGAACTGGTTTGGGCGAGGCAGCTTGTGCATCACGATCTCTGGGACTATGACGTCCCGGCCCAACCCACGTTGGTGTCACTCGAGCGCGCCGGTGAAACCCTGCCTGCGCTGGTGCAAATTACCAAGATGGGGATGATGTTTGTGCTTGACCGGCGTACTGGTGAACCCATCTTCGGGATTGAAGAGCGGGTTGTTCCAGCTTCTGACGTTCCCGGGGAAGTCGCAGCCCCGACCCAGCCATTTTCCAGTCTGCCTTCGCTGGTTTCGCACGCCCCCCTCACATCAGCAGATGCTTTTGGTCTCGCACTGCTTGATCGGATGCAATGTGCCAGCCAGATCAAGCGCTATCGGTCCGAAGGCATTTACACGCCGCCAAGCCTGCAGGGTACGATCCTGCGCCCGGCCTATACGGGCGGGGGTAACTGGGGTGGGGTCGCCTGGGATCCTTCAAGGAATTTTGTCATCACCAACGTCTCGCATCTGGCCGCGGTGGTCCAGCTACTGCCGCGAGAGGAGTTTGAGCGCCAGAGTTGGTGGCCGGATTTTTCGGGCTCTCAATACACTGCGCAGTCCGGGACACCCTTCGGTATGCGCCGCGAGATTCTCACTTCTTTTCTGGGGATACCGTGTGTCAAACCACCCTGGGGTACTCTGGCGGCGATGGACCTTGGGTCTGGCAAAATTGCTTGGCAGGTACCGCTTGGTACCTCGGAAGATCTTGCCCCCTGGCCGTTTAAAGACATTCAGGGTATGCCGGCCATCGGCGGTCCTATTGTCACGGCAGGCGGACTCATTTTTATTAGTGCGGCCCTGGATGATTATCTGCGAGCCTTTGATGTCACCACCGGCAAAGAGTTGTGGCGCGGGCGCCTGCCCGCTGGTGGTCAGGCAACTCCGATGACCTATGCGTCCGGCGGGCGCCAGTTTGTAGTTATTGCTGCGGGTGGTCATGGTGGAGCGGGTACGACGCTGGGCGACTATCTCGTGGCTTTTACCCTGCCGCGCTAACGCGGTGCCCAGACGGTTAATCGCGCTAACGAAGTTTGTCGGTGCGGGAGAACACCGCGCACATCGTCCAGAAATCACCAGATCTGGTTGTCGGCTGTAAACAACAGGTGCGTTAGCCGGTTGTAGGCTAATCCCGGACAGCAGGAAACTCAGGAGGGTGCAGGCAGCCTGGCACGGATCAACTGTGGTTGGGTGATGAGGATCGCGCCCACGGCCACCAGTGTAGTGAACGCCATGACAGGAAACAGAACTGGCAGGGTCAGCCACTGGCCGAGTGCTGCAACCGGCATGGTCATAAGCTGGGCGAATCCCATGTTGAGTTGCAGGATACTCATGATGCGTCCGCGCACCTCGGCTGCAACCACTCGCTGGATCAGAATTGTGCTCGATACCATGGTGATAGTCATGCCTGCTCCCAGGCCGAGATTGCCAATTACCGCGTTGATAACGGTATGGTCGAACACAAATACCAGAAACGAGAATGAGAAGACCAGGGCGCCAACCCCTATCAGCAGACCGCGCCGTTCGATATTGGGATAGAAGGTGAGGGCAATGGACGCAATCAGGGCGCCGATACCCCAGGCCATAGCGACAAAACCCACGTTGGCTGTGCTGACGCCTACAACAGTGGTCAGCCAGGTCGGCCCGAGATTGGCGGTGGCTGGAAATCCGAGCCCCATCATGGCAACGAGCAGCAGGATCAACCAGAGTACCAGGCGGTCATTGCGCGCATAAGCCAGGCCAAACCGAATGTCATTGACCGCTGACAGGAAGCCGTAGCGGGAACTAGCCCCAGTTCGGTTGAGACGCTCACCCCTGTGC
>CAYGNA010000044.1:6590-17162 GCA_964351065.1 uncultured Pseudomonadales bacterium | reverse complement strand
GATCTAGGTGAACCGGGTGAACGCCAGATAACGGTTCAGGGTGTCGATGGTTTTGGTAATGCACGTTTTGATGAGACCACCACCTATGTTCGAGTAGGTGAACTGTTTAAGCTCGATGTGATTGAGAGCAAAGGCAACGTTGCTGACGGCAGAACCCCCGTCACAGTCCAACTCGATTTGCGCGACCGGGACGGCGAGCGGATCTCACGCCCTTACAAACTGGTATTTGAAAGTGATTCCCTGACTGGTCTTGACCGTGGCCTCAGCCTCAGTGACCTGGCTGAAACCAAAGATGGCAATTATGTTGATATTGATGCCGGTGGCATTTTGTCCTTTAACCCCGTAAGCAAGAGTGGGGTGTATCACGCGACGCTGTTCTATGGTGACGAGCAGGATACCGAGATTGAACTGTTTGTTGAGCCGGAAAAGCGCGACTGGATAATGGTTGGGCTTGCAGAAGGTTCAATTGCGCAGCGTAAGCTGTCCGGGAACATGGAAGGACTCGCTGAGGCTGGCCTGGATGATGAAATCTCAGCAGATGGCAGAGTTGCATTTTATGCCAAGGGGCGAATCAAGGGAGAGTACATCCTGACGATTGCCTACGACACTGCGAAGGAGAAGAAAAACACGCTGGAGCAGGCGATAGATCCGAGTGCGTATTACACGCTGTATGGCGACAGGTCTTCAGTGCAATACGATGCCTCCAGTAACGAGAAACTGTTCCTCAAATTGGAAAAAAACCAGTTTTCAGCACTTTTCGGGGATTTCACGACGGGCCTCACGGTTAACGAACTGTCAGCTTATTCCAGGAGCTTTACGGGTCTCAAGACAGAGTATGAGGGCGAAAAGTTTGAGTTCTCGGCGTTTGCCAGTGAGGCGAGTCAGGCGTTTGTCAAAGATGAGATCCGCGGTGACGGCACGTCTGGTCTCTACCGGTTGTCCTCGCAGAGCATTCTGATCAACAGCGAGAAGATCAGGATCGAGACGAGGGACCGCTTCCGGTCTGAGCAAATTCTCGAGTCGATCGACATGCGTCGTTATGTTGACTACAACATTGATTACGATGCCGGCACTATTTTCTTCAAGCAGCCCATCTATAGTCAGGATGTCGCCTTCAATCCAGTGTTTATCGTTGTGGATTTCGAAACCAAGGGGGATGGTCGTGATCGCATGAATGCTGGTGGGCGCATCGCCTACAAGCCTAACGAACGAATTGAGGTGGGAGCAACTGCGATCAGGGAAGGCATCGAGAATCGGGAAACAGATCTTGTTGGTATCGACGTTGAAGTTGAAATTGATGCCGATACGGAATTCCGCGCCGAGATAGCGACGACCAACAGCATGCTGGAAGACGGCACAGAATCGAGCGGCACGGCATACCTGGCTGAGATCTCGCGTCGAAACGCAGACCTGGACGCAAGGGCCTATGTCCGGGAACAGGACGGCGGGTTCGGGCTGGGACAGCAAAATGCCAGTGAATCGGGCACTCGCAAAATGGGAGTCGATGCGGCGTATACAGTCAAAGAAGGCGTTGAGGTCCGTGGCGAAGCCTACCGACAGACTAATCTCGGTACCGGATCAACCGAGGACGTTGTCTCTACAACCATGGAAATGCGCAATGACCAGTACAGCGTCAACACTGGCCTTCGGTCTGCGGTCAGTGATGCCGATGGCGTCGATTCAGTGTCCAACCAGGTGCTGGTGGGTGGTAGCTACAAGGTACTTGATGGGCGAGCAAATTTGACGGCGAGTGCGGATGCGCCTATCGGCGGACAGGGTGAGGCAGCCAACTTCCCCAAACGGTTGCGCGTCGGTCTGGACTATAAGCTCAACGAGGCAATCACCATCAAGGCCGAGCAGGAGTTTTCCTGGGGTGAGGACCTGAACACCCAGGGAACACGAATCGGTATGAGTTCGCGCTTGTGGGATGGTGCGGAATTGCATAGCTCGGTTGAACAGAGTGCTGACCAGGAGAATTCTGAGCGGCTTGCAGCAATTGCAGGCTTGAAGCAACGGTGGGAATACAACGATACCTGGAGTTTTGATTTTGGCGTTGACCGATCCCAGACGATCAAGCAGACACGGGCAGCGCCTGAGTTGGAAGTGACAACGGTCTATTCGAGCCCGGGCAATGATGACTTCACTGCAGTGACGTTTGGCTCCAATTACAAGCGGGATGCGTGGGACTGGTCGACAAGGGTTGAATATCGCAAGGCGGATACGGGAGACAAGATCAACCTGCTAAGCGATGTCATTCACGATCTTGATGAAGGTTCCCAACTGCTGGCACAGGTCAATCTACAAAAAAATGATTCGGAGTTTTCCGACCAGACAAATACGGATATCCGGCTTGGTTATTCGTTCCGACCTGTTGACAGCCGCTGGACGCTATTTAACCGCCTGGATCTGTCGCGCAACACCTCAAGCTCACTGGATTCAAGTGTGGTGTCACAGAAAATAGTGAACAATCTGAACGCCAACTACCTGTGGCAGGACGATACCCAGATTGCCTTCCAGTACGGCGCCAAGTATGTCGTCGACAATTTTGACGACGCTGAATATCGCGGCTTTACCGACCTGTTGGGTATGGAAATTCGCCATGACATGAATGCCAAATGGGATCTTGGTATGCAGACCAGTATGTACAACTCCTACGCTGCTGGCGCCTCAGATACCTCATTTGGCGTGTCGGTAGGCTATAACATGGCACACAATGTCTGGATGTCGCTCGGCTATAACTTTTCAGGTTTTTATGACGAGGACTTTAGCGCGAGCGAATACACGGCGAAGGGTGTCTACCTGAAATACCGGGTCAAGTTTGACCAGTTCGATGCACGCAGCTTGATGCAGAGTATGTCTGGCCACTAGCCGGCAGTCACGACGCCTGCACTACTGATGGACAGGCTTGTGCCACCTTAGTAGCATCCACCCACAATAATTTTTGGGGGAGAAAATGCGAAACATTATTGCGCTGGTCGCTGGCCTTATGGTCATCCTGTTTGCCTATCTGTTAACGCGTGATGACGCTCCAGGCACGCCTGCCGAGACGGCGCAGACCGCTGAATCCATGGCTGACCACATTCGCGCCGCAACCGAATCGGTTGATGGCGCTCGAATTGCTGGCGCTGACAGCGAACCAGGTAACTGGCTTGCACATGGACGTACCTATGACGAAGCCCGATTTAGCCCGCTGACGCAAATTAACGACAGTAATGCTGATGAACTGGGCCTGGCCTGGTGGTTTGATACACAATCGAATCGTGGGCTTGAAGCGTCCCCCATTGTTGTTGATGGCGTGATGTACACCACGGGTTCCTGGAGTGTTGTGTTCGCCAATAATGCCAAAACCGGCGAGTTGATCTGGAAGTACGATCCCGAGGTGCCAAAGTCATGGGGCAAAAACGCGTGCTGTGATGTCGTCAACCGTGGTGTGGCCCTCTGGAAGGGCAAGGTCTATGTCGGCACCCTGGATGGGCGGCTGGTTGCGCTCGATGCGGTAACCGGGGAGGCACTCTGGGACGTCAACACGATTGATCGCTCCAAGCCCTACACGATTACCGGCGCCCCACGGGTTGTTAACGACAAGGTGATTATTGGTAATGGCGGCGCTGAATTCGGTGTTCGTGGTTATGTCACCGCCTATGATGCGTTGACGGGGGAACAGGCCTGGCGTTTCTATACAGTACCGGGTAACCCAGACGAACCATTTGAATCACCAGCCATGGAAGATGCGGCAAAAACCTGGACGGGGGAGTGGTGGACCATGGGTGGTGGCGGCACCGTCTGGGATTCCATGGCCTATGACCCGGAACTGAACCAGCTTTACATTGGCGTGGGCAACGGCTCACCCTGGAACCAGCGGGTGCGAAGCCCCGGTGGCGGTGACAACCTTTACCTGTCATCCATTGTTGCCCTGAATCCTGATACCGGTGAATACATCTGGCATTACCAGACCACGCCGGGGGATACCTGGGATTACACTGCAACCCAGCACATGATCCTCGCGACGCTTGAGATTAATGGCGAGATGCGCAAGGTAATTTTGCAGGCGCCAAAAAATGGTTTCTTCTATGTGCTGGACCGGGTCACGGGAGAGTTTATTTCTGCCAAGCCCTACATCCCGCTGACATGGGCGACCCATGTTGATCCAGAGTCCGGTCGGCCTGTTGAAACGGATAATGCCCGCTATCAGGCGCCCAATCCGCTCTCGTCGCTGCCACTGGATGAGCAAATCGAGGCGCTGAAGTCATTGTCCAACGAGCAGCTTGAGGCCGCATTCCACAAACCGTCACCGCTCGGTGGCCACAACTGGCATCCGATGGCGTTTAATCCCCAGACAGGGCTGGTCTACATTCCGGCATTGGATATTCCTTACGGCTATGGCAGCGAACCCGCTTTTGAGTTTGTCGAAGGGCGCTGGAACCTCGCCATCAGCTGGGATCCGGGACCTCTCGTGGACAAAACAGTTGAGGACCGGTTTGGCGGCATGATGCGTGGTTATGTCTCAGCCTGGGATCCAGTCAAGCAGGAAGAGGTCTGGCGTATCCAGCATCCAGGTGCGTGGAATGGCGGCATGCTGACAACGGCAGGCAATCTGATTTTTCAGGGCACATCCTCGGGTTATGTCAAAGCTTATCGGGCGGATAACGGGGTTGAACTCTGGAGTTCACCCGCGCAGACCGGCGTTATCGCGCCGCCGGTAACCTACACCGTTGACGGTGAACAGTATGTCACCTGGGTCGCGGGATGGGGTGGGGCTTATGCGCTTTCTTTTGGTCGCGGCGCCGAAATGCTGAACCAGAAAAGCCGTGGCAAGATCCTGACCTACAAGCTGGGTGGCACAGCAACCCTGCCAGCATTGGCGCCAGATGCTCCGATACCGCCACCGCCACCGAGTGAAGGTACACCAGAGCAGATTGCGCATGGCGCAGTGATGTATTCGACCTACTGTGGTGTCTGCCATGGCGCGGGCGTTAAAGGGGGCGGGGTTATTCCGGACCTTCGCCACATGCCGGCTGCAAAATACATGGCATTTCGCGAGATAGTGCTGGACGGTATTCTGAAAGACCGCGGTATGCCATTGTTTGGTGATGTACTTGAAGAAGAGGATGCGGCTGCTATCCGGGCCTATGTTATTGGGCAGGCGCATGATCTGCAGGACGAGTTGAAGTACCGTTAAGACATGCCAACCGGACAACAAATTGCGCTCCTTTTCGTCTGCCTGATTGTCGTCAGTGGTATGGGTTTGCTTGGCTACAAGGTGATGACAGCTGAAGATCGACCTGCGGGCACATTCGATGTGCCGCTGGATCTCTCGCAGGAAGATCTCACCCGGTTGTCGACAATTGGGGCAAATATTTTTGCGATGGATGGTTGCGCGGTTGCCTGTCATGCAGAAGGGCGCGTGGTAGGCGGCCCCTTGGCCAATCTGGCGTCGCGATACGATATGCGAACGCTGTCGATGCTGCTTGCGAACCCGCCACCACCAATGCCCCGGTTTCCTTATACCGAAGACGATCGGCGAGCACTCAGCGTGTATTTGCTTGAAACCTATGAGTGAGATTTGTTGGGGGCGACCCTGTTGAAGAACTGCCAGATAAGGGTTGTCATGCTGACTGTACCGGATCGACCGGTGGTGTTGGAAACAACGTTTCCGTTCCAGGCGCCCAGACCGTCGACCACCTGGTAGATGACCTCTGCGCGATTCCTGCAGCCGTACCAGCCCATTTGTTCCACAAACTCATTTTTGGCCTGCACTCGCATGCCACAACCAAATCGGGCAGCCCATTGTCGGGCCTGCGCCAGGTTGTCGGCGTCGGCACCACCGTAGGTAAGGATGAGCGGTGTTGTCTTTGTTGTCTGTGAGGCTTCTTCTGATTCAGGAACGTCTATCCTCGCTGCCATAGAAGCTGCAGCGGTAAATGGCTGTGAAGGCAACAGCAGCGTTTGTAACGTGAGTTTGCCACCGTGGCCAATACCAGCAATCAGCATTCGGGATTCATCGACAGCGATGCTGTTGACCACCGAGGCAACAATCTCAACGATGACGGATGGGTCGGTAATCGAATTGGTGTTCGGCGCGATAACGATGTAGCCACGCTTTGTCGCGTCGCCCTTAAAACCACCTGTGTGGAGAAATTCGTCGGCCGTATCCGAAACGTCGTGAAGCACAACCAGCACTGGCAGCGGCGCTGGCTGCGTTTGTTGTGGCACAAACACCTGATAGTCCACCGCCGTATCACCTTGCATGATCTGTCTGGCATGCAAGCCTGCAACGAGTGGTTTGGGCGAAGGACGAGCGCTACCGGTGAGACCTGGCTCAGCGACGCAGGAAACGAGGAGCAGCGCGAACAGGGGTGCCAGGAATGAGCGCTGCAGCAAAATGGTAAGGCGCGAGCTAACGGGTGAGTTCCAGTATGGTGATCTTCTCGCCATCTTCCAACATGGGCATGATTTCAGCAATCACCTGACGCCGTTCATCTGAGCGGAACCAGTTCTCCCAGTCTTCTGCCGATTGCCACTTGGACATGACAATTCGCCGTCGCCGATTATTGGTATCCACCAGAGACTCGCCGGACAGGCAACCAGGGGCTTGCACCACTGAGCTGATGGTTCGTTTGATCGTTGAATCGTAGTAGTCTTCGAGTCCCTCGGCGATGTTTCGCTCGATAAGTACGCGGATCATGGCGAGTCAATCTTGCTACAATAGTGGGGTCAGGATTATACAGGCGCAAGACGTAAAGTGAAGGCAAAAAAGTGAAGCCAAAACAACCTGTTACGACAGAAGATGAATTTGTGGATGCAACTGGACTACGCTGCCCTGAGCCGTTGATGGTCACGCGCAACCGGATGATGGACATGACCTCCGGCCAGGTGATAAAGATTGTGGCAACAGATCCTTCGACCAGCTGGGACTTCCCCAACTTCTGCAAATTTCTGAACCACGAAATGCTCGCGCAGGAGCAGGATGGTGAAACCTATACCTACTGGATTCGCAAAGGCTGATGGCACAATTTTATTTTGCCTATGGCAGCAACATGAACCCACGTCGCGTTACCCAGCGCCAGATGCGGTATACCGAATATTTTGGTGGTGTGCTGAACGATTTTCGCCTGGTATTTAACAAGCGCTCGGGTAAACATCCGGGAGCAGCGTCCGCCAATGTTGTTGCGGCCGCGGGGCATTGTGTTGAAGGTGTGCTGTATCGGCTTGAAACTGTTGACCAGATACAGGTCATGGATCCCTACGAGGGACATCCGGTTCGTTATTCACGCCTGGCTCTGCCAGTCAGGGTAGGCGACGAACACCACCACGCCTGGGTCTACCTGGCAAACGCAGAGTGGATTACTGAAGGCTTGAAGCCAGCACGCTGGTACCTGGAGCACCTGCTTGAAGGCGAACCGCATCTTTCGCCCCAATACTTTTTATCGCTGACCCGCATCGAATGCTTGCCGGACAGTGAGGTTGAGCCTCCCTGATGGAAGTTTTGGTACTTCAACACTGTTTTGATTCACAGTTCTCCAAATCTCATTCGACGAGACTTGTCGGCGGGTTTGATGAGCCGTACTACCTGGCGCCACGACCAGGCGCGCCAGCAGAAATTCGCTTTAAGGAAGACTTCGTCTCAAGCGCGCTGCATGAGATTGCGCACTGGTGTATTGCCGGCGCACGGCGCAGGTCACTGGATGATTATGGTTACTGGTATGTCCCAGGACGGTCAGGCGAGGATCAGCGCAGGTTTGAAGTCGCCGAGAGGCAGCCGCAGGCCCTGGAGTGGATACTGTCCGTTGCGGCAGGCCAGCACTTCCGAGTCAGCGTTGACAACTTTGATGAACCGGCGTGTTACCTGGCGGCCCATCGCTCGAGCGTCCGGCATGCGGCACTGCAACGACTCAATGGCGGTCTGCCACCGCGTGCCGCCCGGTTTGCCGGCAGCCTCGCAAAATTGTCGGGTGTGAACGACTATCTCGACCCCGGTCATTATCAGGAACTGCCTAGCTGATGTCGCCTGATCTATTCCTGGTCGATGCATCCATCTATATTTTTCGCGCGTATTTTTCCCTGCCACCAAGTTTTCGCGCGGCCAATGGGGAGCCCGTGAATGCTGTATATGGCTATACCCAGTTCCTGCTCGATCTGCTGGAGCGGCGACCGTCGCACATTTCTTTTGCCTTTGACGAGAGTCTGACAACCTGTTTCAGAAATGCGATTTATCCGCAGTACAAGGCAAATCGTGAACTGCCTGACGAGAACCTTGAGTTCCAGCTCAGGCAATGTCAGCGCGCTACCAGGCTGCTCGGTTTTCATCACCTCTGCCTGGCAGACTACGAAGCAGACGATATTATTGGCACGCTCCTCGCGAGGTTTGGTGAAGGCCGCAAGGCCATCATCGTGACCCGGGACAAAGATCTTGGGCAGCTCCTGCGGGACGTAGACAGACTGTGGGATTTTGCCGCGGATGAATACATGGGACCGGTTGAGATTGAGGCCAAGTTTGGTGTTCGTCCTGACCAGCTTGCTGACTACCTGGCGCTGGCTGGCGACGCGGTTGACAATATTCCCGGCGCGCCGGGGATTGGCGCCAAAACTGCTGCCGCATTGCTCGCACGTTATGGGGACCTGCAAACATTGCTGGCAAGTACTGATGTCGCGGAGGCGCCACTACGGGGCGCAAAAAAGATTGCCCAAACGCTACACATACATCGAACGCTCATCGAGACATTCCAGCAGGTGACGCGCATTGAGACGCGTGTACCGCTTGATGTTGTGCTGGGTGATCTGGCGATCAAGGCGCCTGATACAGCAGGTCTTACAGATTTTTCTGATGAAATGGCGTTTAGCCAACGCCTTCGCGATCGCATCAGCAAGGCGCTCGAAGGAACAGGACCATGAGCGGCGAACATTTTGTCATTGGTCTGGTTTTGAACCCTTATGCGGGCATCGGCGGCCCCGCAGCGCTCAAAGGCAGCGATGGCGAAAAAACCGTTGCGCGCGCGCTTGAACTGGGTTCAATCAGTCATGTTTATGATCGGGTGAAGACTTGCCTGGCAGAAGTTGAAGGTATTAAAACCGCGATGATCTATACCGCGGGTGGCGAGATGGGTGCGCGTGTCTGTGAAGTGCTCTCGTTGCCGCACAAGGTTGTCTACCAGCCCGCCAGCGCCCATACCAATGCAACTGACACACACGCGGCAGTGCGTGGTATCCAGGCGCTGGGTGTCGACCTGCTGGTCTTCGCCGGCGGAGATGGCACTGCCCGCGATGTAGTCGATGAGTTAGAGGATCACCAGCCAGCACTGGGTATTCCCTGTGGCGTCAAAATGCACTCTGGCGTGTTTGCCAACAATCCCGGTGCGGCGGCGCGTGTCCTTTCCGCCATGATTGCCGGTCAACTGGTCTCTGTCATGCGTGGTGAGGTACGTGATATTGATGAGGATTCGTTTCGCGCCGGAATTGTCAAAACGCGTTACTACGGTGAGATGTGGGTGCCTGAAGAACTTCGTTACCTGCAGCAGGTTAAATCAGGTGGCAAGGAGATAGAGGCGCTGGCGGTGCAGGAGATTGCGGCTGACCTGATTCAGGACATGGATCCTGATATTACCTATCTGCTGGGTTCAGGCTCAACCACGGCGGCTGTCAGTGCAGCGCTGGATCTGCCGAGTACACTGCTTGGGGTCGATGTGGTGCAGGATCACTCGCTGCTGCTTGCAGATGCGACCGAAGCCCAGTTGTTTGAGTTTGTCTCGCGTCAACCCTGCCAGATTATCGTGACTGCAATTGGCGGCCAGGGCCATATATTTGGCAGGGGTAACCAGCAGTTTAGCGCCAGGGTCATTCGCGCTGTTGGTATTGCCAATATCCTTATTATTGCCACCAAGTCGAAGCTGGAAGCTCTGGGCGGTAAGCCCATGCTTGTGGACACGGGCGATCCGGCGCTGGATCGTGAACTATGCGGTTCCCGCCGTGTTATCACGGGATTTGAGGACGCGGTGCTGTATCCTGTGAGTGACTAGATTCTGTCAGGGACTGGATTCTGGCAGGGGCTAGGTCTGCTGCAGAATGTGTTTAACCACCTTGGTCACGGCAATTGACGAGCGACTGCGTATCGCTTGACGCAACTGATTGATGACCAACCGGCGCTCCTCGCGTACTGACGGGCTGAGGTTTTCAGTCTGGACGAGGCTGACCACGTTGGATTCGCTGGCGTCGATTGCGGGTTCAACGTAAATCGGGTCTGCGGCGGCGGTCAGTCGCAAGAATGCTTTGTGAGTCAGGCACGCCTGGTCGATACCGTCCTGGCGAATCGTGTCGGCGTACCGGAGATAGCCCTCCTCGGCGAGCCAAATCATGGCAAAAAAACCCGCCGTATAGGTTGGGCTGTGCAGCCCGTATTCATCCGGTTCGTCAATACCAGCTACCTCGTCAACGTACACCGGATGTTTGGTGGGGAAGGTCGCATAGAGAATACTGAGGATTCTGGCGATGTGCTGGTAAAAATTTTCAATGTTGATATCCGCCATAATCGGCATTATATCTTGAGGGTAGCGTGGCTGTCGCCGCTTAGATGCCAGC
>CAYGNA010000044.1:0-6490 GCA_964351065.1 uncultured Pseudomonadales bacterium | reverse complement strand
AAAGCAGAATCGCCCTGAAAGATCCCATGCAAAACTGGGTCCAGGCACTGCGGATGATCCTGGTGTTGGTGCTCGTGCTCTGGATTGTGCAGGCAACAAATACGCTGCTTGGGTTGCGTCTCAACGTGCTGGGTATCTATCCCAGGGAGGTACAGAGCCTGCCCGGTATTCTTGTGTGGCCGTTCCTGCATGCCAACTTTGAACACCTGATCATGAACACAACCCCCTTGGCGGTGCTGGGCTTTTTTGTGGCCTTGCGCGGGACCAGCGTTTTCCTGCTCGCCAGCCTGCTGATCCTGATTGTGGGCGGGCTTGGCGTGTGGCTGTTTGGCCGACCCGCCTTCCACATAGGCGCGAGTGGGCTGGTGTTTGGCTATTTTGGCTTCCTGGTCGCCATTGGGATTTATGAGAAGAGTATACCTGCACTCGGTATCGCATCTTTTGCCGTGTTCTACTATGGGGGCCTGATTTACGGGGTTTTGCCCCAGGACAGCTTTGTCTCCTGGGAAGCCCATTTGTTTGGCCTGTGTGCTGGGGTCTTTGCCGCAAGAGTCTTTGCGCTCCGACGCAGGCGGGCGTGACATGCGACAATCAATGGTTCTAGACACCGCCCGGAGACTTCAGCTATGACAAAAGCCGTGACAACTCTCGTTAGTCGTTTTCCGCATGACAATTCCCTGGTCGCAGAATACGAGGTACACACTGAAACCGAGGTGGATCAGATCATCGGCGCGGTGTCACATGCGCAGCGCGAATGGGCTAAATCACCTGTCGCCGGGCGTGCCCATGCACTCTCGGCGGTTGCACGCCTGCTGGAGCAGCGCGCACCGGAGTGGGGATTATTGATGACCCGCGAGATGGGCAAGCCCGTGTCCCAGGCCGAAGCAGAGGTTCGAAAGTGTGCCTGGGTGTGTGACTACTATGCTGAGCAGGCAGCCCATTTCCTGGCATCTTCAGATGTCCAGTCAGCGGCACGCAGGTCCAGTGTCGTGTTTAATCCCCTTGGCGTTGTGCTCGCCATCATGCCCTGGAACTTCCCGTTCTGGCAGGCCCTGCGCTTTGCCGCGCCCGCTATTGCTGCTGGTAACGGTATCGTGCTGAAACATGCCTCCAACGTGTCTGGCTGTGCCATGGCACTTGAGGCGTTGTTTGCTGCCTGCCTGCCGGAGAATCTGGTGAGAACTCTGCTGGTGCCATCCGACAGGGTCGCAGCCGTGATCGGTGATGATCGAATCCAGGCAGTGACGTTCACCGGCAGCACTGACGCTGGTCGCAAGGTAGGGGGGACCGCAGGCGCCAGCTTGAAAAAATGTGTGCTCGAACTGGGAGGAAGTGATCCCTATATCGTGCTTGACGATGCGGATATTCCTAAAGCGGCTTCGGTCTGCGCCAGTGCGCGACTGGTCAATGCCGGCCAAAGTTGTATTGCGGGAAAGCGCTTCATTGTTGTCGACAAAGTCTACGACCAGTTTCTTGAAGCGTTTACGCGGGAGATGACCCGCCGCCGGTTTGGTGACCCGCTTGATCCTGACACAGAAGTAGGCCCCATGGCGCGAGCAGATCTCGCGGAAGAACTGCGTGACCAGGTGGATCGGTCGGTTCGGGCAGGGGCCAGGCTTGTTGCCGGTGGTGAAGTCAGCGGGGCTTACTTTCCGCCGACAGTACTGGCAGAAGTTCGATCCGGCATGGCGGCGTTTGATGAAGAACTGTTTGGTCCGGTTGCTGCGGTTGTGAATGCGATGGATGAGGAAGAGGCCATTGTGCTTGCCAACAAATCAGAGTTTGGCCTCGCTGGCGCGGTGTTCACGGCGGATGTGGCGCGCGGCAGGCTGATTGCAGAAGAAAAACTGGCGACGGGTACGGTGGCAATCAATGGCCAGGTTCAATCTGATCCGAGGTTACCCTTTGGTGGCATCAAGCATTCGGGATACGGCCGGGAACTGGGTGAGTTTGGTATCCGAGAGTTTGTAAATATCAAGACAGTCAGTGAGTTCGAGTAGGGGGGCGAGATGCGCCCCCTTCCCGTATCAGGCTTTCTTGAGGTTTTCGACCGCAAAATTCCAGTTCAGCATGCCGTCAATAATCTTGTCCATGTAACCCGGACGATCCTGCTGGTGGTCAAGGTAGTAGGCGTGCTCCCAGACATCGATGGTCAAAAGCGCGGTTTTGCCCATGTGCAGGGGGCATTCGGCGTTAGGTGTGCCAACCAGTGACACCTCGTCAGCGCCTTTGTCATAGACAAGCCATGCCCAGCCTGAACCGAACTGGCCAACACCGGCCGCCGCAAACTTCTCTTTCAGGCTGTCCATACTACCGAACGCTGTATTGATCAGGCCGAGAAGCTTCTCATCTTTCAGTTCTTCGAAATCGGGGGTCAGGCTGTTCCAGTAGAAAGTGTGGTTCCAGACCTGGGCTGCGTTGTTGAAGACGCCCGGTGTCTTGCCATATGACTCAACGATAATGGTTTCCAGATCCTTGTCGCGATCAGCGCCGGTCAGGGCTGCATCGAGCTTGGTCATATACGCCTGGTGATGCTTGCCGTAATGATGGTCGATGGTTCGCTTGCTGATGACAGGTTCGAGTGCGTTATCTGCATACGGCAGCGGGGGTAGTTTAAATTCCACGATGGACCTCCAGGGGTTGTGGCAGCAAAAACTGCAAATTGTTTTGGAAAACTAACTGTACCGGCATTGTACGCGAAAAGGCCACGAGGTGGTCATCATGCCGGCAATAGATGGTTACGCGCTCAGCGCGTCGTGGATCTTGTATCACGGATAACTGATTTTGACGCAATTGGACAAAGAACAGGACAAAGAACAGGACAAAGAACAGGACAAAAAAATTGGAGCGGGTAACGAGGTTCGAACTCGTGACCTCGACCTTGGCAAGGTCGCGCTCTACCAGCTGAGCTACACCCGCTTACAACTTTTTTCAACTTACCTGAAGCTTTCGCTTCGACAGGCCTATATTACACCCAAATTTGGTGCCGGAGTAAACCGGCTCGCCAAAAGTGGCGTCCCCTAGGGGAGTCGAACCCCTGTTGCCAGGATGAAAACCTGGAGTCCTAGGCCTCTAGACGAAGGGGACCGGAAAGGCGCGAATTCTATGTATCTTGATTGCCGCCGTCAAGCGTACTGAACAATTGATCCATCTCAACCTGCGATCCCACTTCCAACTGGAGGTCTGTGATCGCCTGCTCGGCGTGTTCAGTCTGGTCTTTGTAGCAGGCAATATGGAAAAGTGCATCGCCTTCATTGACCAGGGGCAGGTTGAGTTTGCCTATGATAATGCCGTCTTCTGGCGCGTAAAGGCCGGTTTCAAGGTTCCCCATGGGGTCGCCAATGATACCCAGCAGTTCTCCCTCGTTGACCCGGCTGCCGATATTGGCAAGGCTGCGCATGACACCGCTGGTGTTGGCACGCACCCAGGTAGATCGGCGCGAAATAAAGGGCTTCGGTACGGGTTTGCGCCGTCGGGTAGGCCGCAGCATATCCAGGTACCGCATGACGTTCAAAATACCCCTGACGCCAACCCTGATGGAGAATTCGTCGAACCGCAGGCTCTCGCCACCCTCGTACAGAAGGAACGGGATGCCGTGCTGTGCGGCTTCCTCGCGCAGTGATCCATCACGTAACCGGGAATGCAATAGAACCGGCACGCCGAAGGCCATACCAAGGGCTTCTGATTCAGGGTTGGTGAGATCCACCCGAATCTGCGGCAGGTTGGTGCGGTGCCGGGCGCCGGTGTGGAGGTCCAATGCATAGTTGCAGCGATGCAATACCTGGTCGACAAACTTGTCAGCAACGCGTGAGGCCAGTGAGCCTGTGCTTGAGCCAGGAAAGCTTCGATTCAGGTCACGCCCGTCCGGCAGATACCGGGTCTGGTGCAGAAAGCCGTGGACATTTACCACCGGTATAGCCAGCAGGGTGCCGCGAAGCTGTTGTATCGCAGGATGCCTGAGTAGTCGGCGGATGATTTCGACCCCGTTTATCTCGTCACCGTGAATAGCGGCACTGACCAGCAGGGTAGGGCCAGCCCGTTTGCCGGCAACAACCGTGACTGACATGGCGAGATTGTCGTGGGTCACCAGAGGTGCCAGTGGAATCGCAATGGTTCTGCGCTCGCCAGGCTGAATTTTTTCTCCGGCAAATTCGAAGGGGGTGCGGTTTCTCTGGGGTTTCATGGCGGGATGTCTTCAATGCGCCGGCCCAGACGAAATGAGCGAGCGGGGTCAACAACAAACCGGCGGCGCATGGCGTTGCGGCCCAGCAGGAAACGGTAGCGCATGTTGTCGCGGTTGGTGAGTGTTACTTCAGCCTTGAACGTGGCATCGCCAAGCTGCAGGCTGGTTTCGATGACATACCGGTTCTCGGTATGTCCACCCGAATCTGTAACGTCCCGCTTTTCTTTGACGCGCGCTTCGCAATTGACAGCAATCGTATCAGTGTGACGGTTGGGATGAAGGCCGAAGCGAATCCAGTCTTCACCATTGCGCTCGAATTCGTCAATGTAGTAGGTGTGCAGGGCGCAGGTTTTGGCACCAGTGTCGATCTTGGCAATGACATCACTGGCACCGAGTTCCGGCATATCGAGCCACTCGCGCCAGCCAAGGGTAATTTTCTCGGGTTTTGATTTTTTACTTTTCATCGGGATTGATCACTGTCACAGGCATGGGGGCTGTTTTCTCACCAACATACAGTGTGCGATGAGGGAAAGGTATTTCTATGCCTGCTGCATCAAAGGCCAATTTAATCTCCTCCTGGATGGAGTTGCGCATTGCCAGCCAGTTTTCCCGCGCGGTCCATACCGAAAACTGCAGATCCAGCGAGGATTCGCCAAAGCCTCGCATAATGATCAGGGGTTCCGGCTGATCGAGGCATAGCGGATTCTTGAAGGCCACGCGCAGCAACACATTACGGGCGTGTCCAATATCTTCGTGATAGGCAATGCCAATCATTATATCGGCCCGCCTGATCGGGAACCTCGTGAGGTTGGTGACTTCCGACTTGATAATTTGCTCGTTGGGTATGCGAACAAACAGGTTGTCAAAGGTGCGCAGCTTGATAGATAGCCAGTCAATTGAAAGAATTTCACCGGTGATATCCCCCACCTTGATAACATCACCTACCGATATGCTGCGCTCACCGATGACAAAAAGACCACTGATAATGTTGGCGGCAGATGTTTGTGAGGCAAATCCCAGGGCGACTGTGAGAATGCCCGCCGCGCCTAACAGTATACCCAGTTGGAACCCAAGCTGGTTTAGTGCACTGATCACGAACAGGGAGTTGACAGCCCAGAACAGCAGACGTTCGGCTAGCACTGATTGATGGCGATCGAGTCTCGAACTTAATGCCGGACGTAGAATTCGCAACACAATTCGCGAGATCAGCCAACCGCCCAGCACCAGGGCCAGAGCCTGGATTCCGTTGATAATGGCCGGGATTTCCAAGTAGAACGATTCCATGATTATCCGAGTAGCAGGCTCATTGCCTTGTCGAGAATACCATCCGGCAGGTTGTTGCGGGGTTCAGCAACAAGGACCGGGTTAGACGCAGCGGTGGGCGGAGATTCAGCCACATGAATCTGGCTGCTTGCCTCTGTTTTTCTGCGTTTGATCGTTAGGGTGGAAGTCCAGTGGCGATGATCGTCCCGAAACAGTGTCATATAGTTGACGGGTAGATTGATCCGATCAATCACAATTGATTTGCCTGATTCGTTCTGAATATCGATGGGTGTGATGGCCTTGAAAGCATTAACTCTGACCCCCTCCATAGAGAGACGTGCGTGCGTTTCACAGGCGTAGCAGATTTCGCCATGCCTGGTATCTGGACCAAACCAGGTGTCGGAAAGCCTTGTTACCGGGATGTCGATCAGTGTGTCCTTCTCGCGGCGAAGCGTAAACCAGAGTGAAGTACCCACATAGAGCGTGACCGACTCGCCCGTTGGCAGATGAATTGGCTGGTTGGGCCTTGCGACAATTGGCCGCGTCGACAACTGCTGGACGGCAGTAATGTTACCTTCGATAGGAAAGCGCATCTCCGAAAGGCTGGTAAACTGTAGCCAGGCTGCGGTGGCCCGCTCGCCATAGCAGTGGCTAACGCCAAGTTCGTGGCGACCTTGCCAAAGATAGACCCAGAGTTGGTCAATCTGATGCCAGTGTCGCATTGTCAGACTGGTTTCACCCCAGGTTGGGTTGATTCTTGAATCCATGGGTCGATCATAGGTTGCTTTGGGCTCTTTTGACAGTCGGTTTGACAGTCGGTTTGACAGTCGGTTTTGACAGACGCAGGACTATTTTCTACTTTGCAAAGTAGTCATTTGTTGGAGGGGAGCATGAGCGAATCGAAACAAGAGAAAGAAGAGAAAGAGGAACGTCGCAAGGCAGAAGAACGCCGGGTCGCCATTCGGGATCGGCGTGATTCAGACCGAATCGCTATTGGTCCAGGCGATCGTCGGCAGGAATCTGATCGCAGAGACGAAGACTAAC